>JBGVDX010000297.1:0-1911 GCA_045119575.1 Acutalibacteraceae bacterium | reverse complement strand
AGGCCGCAAAAAGTTGGATTGCCCGTAAAGACTGGTTGGCAGCAAAAAGACTGGTGGTCGCAAAACGGGGTGGCGAAAAATTGCATAAATTTGCGAAATGCGGCTGATTATAATATAATTTTGCTAAAAAAAGGGCATTGTTCACAAAAAATTCAAATTTATTTAGACAAGTAACCGAAAATTAAAAAAAACGCCAAAACCTATTGAATTTAAGGTGTTTTTAAGTAAAATGTGTAGTGATAATGATATAATTTATAGGTAAAACAGCATGTATTTGCTTTTTATTTCCAAAACATCTTTACTTATAAAATATCTCAATTTTATATCCGAATTGAAAGGTGGATGTACATGAATATCAAGAAAATTTTGGCCGTTTTGTTGACGGTTGCAATCGTTCTGGTATCGGCTCCCATTGCCGCTACGGCTTATACCGTCGTTGGCGAACCCGAGTGCTACCTGACCGATTTTAACACGGCTAACTGGGGCATTCACACGGGCCCCATAACCTTTGACAACGACGCCGGTACTATTTCTGTAACCAACAGTAATTTGGCCGTTGTTAAGTATAAGGGCACGCCGCTTGACCTGTCAAAAGGCTTTGCTTTCCAATACAAAATGGTTATCCAAGGCGACGGTGTAGACGCACGGGGTAACGCATCTTGGATTTTAATCGGCGACATGCGAATCAGAATTTACAACGCGATTTCGAGCAAATCGTCGGTTCTTTACGGTCTTGAAAAAGACGGAGTCGAGATTGCGACCCATAACACACGCATTACTCACGAAAACGGAACCGCACCGCTCCCCGAGTATTCCAACGTTATTGACGGATTTTTCACCATTACATATAACGACGGAAAAATCCAAATGTATAACGAAAACATTAAAAGCGAAGACAACCCCACCGGAATTATTACGTGGAAGTTAAAAAGCAACAGCACATACACCACCGAAATTACCGGCTGGGAGGATGACGACTTTAAGGAATGTTCGCCGACAATCGAAAAGGGTAAAGGCGGACAAGAAACCGAACACGTTATACTTTCCGACCTTTATGTTTGCGACTACGACTTTTTCATCAACAACGAAAAGCCCGTTTTTGAAAAGCAAACCCAGGTAAACATTGCTTGTATCGGCGACTCTATTACCGAGGGTGTTGGCACCTATTCGGGCTATCGTTACTATCTTTTCGAAAATTTGTATAAGCAGGGGCTTAAATTTAACTTTGTCGGCCCGTACACGTCGACCGACTCACGTTTGCCCTCGGCGTACTATGCTCACGCCGGATATTCGGGCGCTGTAATCGGCCCGAACTGCAACTCGGGCGCAAGAAGCTCGTACGATTTCCTTCCTTATTACGTTGCCGGCGATACGGGTACGGCCGATATTGCGCTTGTAATGCTTGGCCACAACAACTATTACCAAAAAATTGATATTGATAACATCGACGAGGTTTATAAAAACTTTATTCTTCGCATTTTCGAGCTTGCTCCGGACATTACCGTTTACTGCGGAACCATGGTTAACACAACTACCGGTATGTCGCCCGACGTTGAAAAGGGATACACCGACACCGGTCTTAACGCGTTAATCCCCGGCGTAGTTAAGGAATTGCAGGATGAGGGATATGACGTTAAGTTCTTTGACCTTCAAAAAGCAACCAATCTTTCGGGCGAAAACGGCGACTTTAACCCCGCCGACGGCGTTCACCCGAACGAACAGGGCCAGAAAAAGATTGGTGACGCTTGGGCAGGCGTTATTGCCGACCAAATTAAGACCATGAACGACGCAAACGAAGGCGGAAACACCACAAAAATTGTTCCCACGATTAGCATTTGTCTTGACACAAAGGAAATTAACCTTACCGCGGGCAGCTATCGTCGACGTCTTTATGCCGACGTTCAAATGAGT
>JBGVDX010000296.1:0-3934 GCA_045119575.1 Acutalibacteraceae bacterium | reverse complement strand
AAGCCCTTTTTAAACGAGGGCATGACCTTCGCCGCCGCAAGACAAAAGGCGGTTGAATACATAGACAAAGAAGCGGCGGAGCTGCTTCAAAACCCGAACGACACGCTTGCCGTTGAATATGTTTCGCACCTTTTAGGCAGCGGAATTAAACCAATTGCGATTAAGAGAATGGGTGTGGCTCACGACGGCGGGGTAAAAAACGGATTTGCAAGCGCCTCAGAGATAAGAAAAATTATAATTTCGGGCGACCGTAACGAGTTTAAAAAATACATGCCCGAAAGCGCCGCTGAAATTTTAGACGAACAAATTGAAAAAGGGCTTGCTCCCGCGGATTTAAGGAGCGCCGAAAGCGCGGTTTTGTCGGCGCTAAGGCAAATGACCGCGGAGGACATTATAAAGTTGCCCGATATCAGCGAAGGGTTAGAAAACCGCATTATTTCGGCGGTAAGAACCAGCACCTCGCTTGACGAAATTTTAGAGGAGATTAAAACCAAGCGTTATACCCTCGCCCGTATTCGCAGAACCTTGCTTTGTGCTTATTTAGGAATTACAAAGGACGACGTTTTCGGCAAAGTTCCGTACATCAGAATAATGGGTTTTAACCAAAAAGGCCGTCAAATTATGAACATTATGAAAAAAAACGCAACGTTGCCGATTGTTTCAAGGGTAAAAGAGGTAAACGCCCTTGACAAACGGGCACAAGATATGTTTTCATTAGAGAGTCGCACAACCGACCTTTATTGGCTTATGACGCCAACTAAAATGCCGTGCGGCAAGGAAATGACCGACTCGGTTATTATGATATAAAGGAGAATTATAAATGGCTGTTACCAAAGAAATAATAAATAGCTATGAAAATTACGGAAGATGCATTAAAATATCTAACGGTACGGTTGAGGCTTATGTCACAATAGACGTCGGCCCCCGTGTTATCCGATATGCATTTGTCGGCGGCGAAAATGTACTTTTCAACGACATCGCTCGCCGTTCCAAACGTTCGGGCGAAGATTATGATAATTATTATTACAAGGGCGCCGCTTGGTACCTTTACGGCGGTCACCGTCTTTGGATTACCCCCGAAAGCGCTCCCGAAACCTATTACCCCGACAACGAAGAGGTTAAGTTTGAATACACCGACAACGGCGCCGTTTTCACACCCCGTGCTCAAATTAAAAACGATATTCAAATGCAAATTGAAGTCAATATGGCGGACAGCGGTACGGATATGAAAATTATTCACCGCGTCACCAATTTACGCAAAGAAAACCTTGAGTTTTCAATGTGGGGCATAACCGTACTTGGCAGAAGCGGACTTGAAATTATTCCGCAGAATAATCACGATACCGCCCTCCTGCCCAACCGCACATTATCAATTTGGCCTTACACCGACGTTACAGACGAACGCTTTTATTTCGGCAAGGATTACATAACCTTACGCCAAAATCCCGAAGCCAAAACCGCTTTTAAAATAGGCACCGACAATAATCACGGTATGGCGGCTTATGTTATTAACGGGGACGTTTTTGTATGCAAATACGGCCATTCTCACCCCGACGCAAAGTATCCCGACGGCGGTGTTTCATTTGAAACATATACCGACGATAACGTTTTGGAAATGGAAACCTTAAGCAAAATCGAAAACGTGAAACCGAACGAAACCGCTTCGCACAGCGTTTGCTGGTCACTCTTTAAAGCGAACGGCTGTCCCGACGCGAAGGACGAAAAGGCAATAGCCGAGTTCATGAATAAATTAGTTTAAAATATAAAGGAGATATAGATATGTACAACGATTATTTTGACAGTATCAGCTTCGTCGGCAAATACGACAAGGAAGTTGCGGATGCAATGAGCCTTGAATACGGCCGTCAGCAATCCAACATTGAGCTTATCGCTTCGGAGAATTTTGTCTCCCCTGCCGTTATGGCCGCCATGGGCTCCGTTCTTACCAACAAATACGCAGAGGGTTACCCCGCTAAGCGTTACTACGGCGGTTGCCAGTACGTTGACATTGTTGAAGATATCGCACGTGACCGCGCAAAGAGACTTTTCGGAGCTGAACACGCTAACGTTCAGCCACATTCCGGCGCTCAGGCCAACTCAGCCGTTTACTTCGCTCTTCTTGAACACGGCGACACCGTTATGGGCATGAACCTCGCTCACGGCGGACATCTTACCCACGGTTCTCCTGTTAATATGTCGGGTAAGAGCTACAATTTCGTTCCTTACGGCGTTGGCGACGACGGTTACATCAACTACGACGAAATGAGAAAAATCGCCAAAGAATGCAAGCCGAAAATGATTGTTTCGGGCGCTTCCGCTTATCCGCGCGCAATCCGTTTCGATATCATTCGTGACATATGTGACGAGGTCGGCGCTATTATGATGGTGGACATGGCTCATATCGCAGGTCTTGTTGCCGCAGGACTTCACATGAACCCCGTTGAATATGCCGACATTGTTACCACAACCACTCACAAGACCCTCCGCGGCCCGCGCGGTGGCATGATTCTTTGCAAAGAAAAGTACGCTAAAGACATCGACAAGGCTATTTTCCCCGGCACTCAGGGCGGCCCGCTTATGCACATTATCGCCGCTAAGGCCGTTTGCTTCGGAGAGGCTCTTGAGCCGAGCTTTAAGGAATATCAGCAGGGCATTATCGACAACGCTCAGGCACTTGCCGCTTCCTTTAAGGCTAACCGCGTTAACATGGTTTCGGGCGGCACCGACAACCACCTCATTCTCCTCAACCTTTGCGGCACAGGCGTTACAGGTAAGGAGCTTGAGCACCGTCTTGACGCCGTTAACATCACGGCTAACAAGAACGCTATACCGAACGACCCCGAAAAGCCCTTTGTTACAAGCGGTATCCGTGTAGGTACTCCCGCCGCCACTTCTCGCGGTCTTAAAACCGAGGATTTCACAAAAATCGGTGAATTCATTTCTATGGCTATTTATGATTTCGACAACAAAGCCGACGTAATTAAGCAAGGCGTTGCCGATATATGCGCTAAATATCCGCTTTATAAGTAATAAGACAAAAACGCATTTCGGCAACACGAAGTGCGTTTTTTTAATTTACAAATCGCCTTATTTGTGGTATTTTAGTAAGTGATGTAAACGAAAGGGAATTTTATACATGAAAAGAGAATTAGATATTCGTAACCAACGGCTCATGGAAAGAGCAAGGGAGCTTACGCTTAAAAACCGCGAGGATACCGTCAGCGCCTTTAAAAGACGGCCGAGTGCGTTTTACGCCGCTGACCACATTTTATTCTATATAAGCGCCGCAATTAATATAATTATTTATATCATCAACTTTTTTGCTTGTCAGCTTGCGCTTGAATTGTACACAACCATAGACGTAGGGAAAAAAACTCAATTTCGCAACATGTCGATTATCGCCGCAGTGCTTCTTTTCACGGCGATTGTACTTATAATATTCAAGGTCGGCAAGGATAAATGCTACGTGTTTTCTCTTGCGGCCGGTTTAATTGCCACCGTACCCATGACGACAATGTTCATACTCGGAAAAGAGGCAATTCAGCTTTTTAACAGTCCGCTTAAATATTTCCTCATGTATGCGGCGCCGTCGCTTGTAATGCTTATTTCCATCGGGCATATTTTCTTTGTCATTTTAAGCGAAAAACGCGCAATAAGTAAAAAATACGACGACATAGTTAACTCCATTTACGAGCAGCACAAGGACGACGACAGTATTATGACCGGCGCCGAATGGGACAACGCTATTGAAAATTACGTCGATAACCCCTACGGTAAAGAAAAAATGAAAAAGTCGCTTCGAAGAAACAGAAATAATCAGACAAAAGAGGAATAATTTAATGTTTTTATTCGGCAAGAAAAAAGATAAACAACCAAAAATGAAAATAGATCCCGATTCGATAAACGTAATCAGGGAGATTAACCAAAAGAGCTT
>JBGVDX010000295.1:0-1643 GCA_045119575.1 Acutalibacteraceae bacterium | reverse complement strand
TTGAATTAAATCGCGGCGAAAACGTGATTAACATTTACGCCGCAAAAAGCGACCTTTTGTACAACATACACCTCGACCGCATTTCGGTCGTTATGGTCGAAGAGGACAGCCAAATTAATTGGCTCCTTGTTATTGCAATAGCTGCGTCGGTTGCCGTTTTGGCCGTTGCGGTAATTGTTTTTATAAAAAGAAAAAGAGCACCACAATCACCGTAAACACCGAAGAAATTGAATAATTAGCGTTAAAAAAGCTGTTATACCGAATTGGTATAACAGCTTTTTTATTTTTATTTCGGGTTTTCGGCTAAATTGAGCACGCCGTAAAAGTAATCCTCCGCCTCGTCAATCCAGCCGCCTATATCGTCAACAAAGGACGCCGCCGCAAACTCAATAGTTGTTCGGTAATATGTGCCGATTATGCGCCCGTATATAAACGAGCCGAGCACTATAACAGTGCTTGCAACAACCAAAACGGCCATTAGCACCTTTTGCTTTACTCCGTATTCGTTATCCATAAGAGTTTCTCGACCTCCCTTTCATATCATTATTGCATAACCGATTTGTCCTATGCGTTTTTAGCACAAAAAACCATAATTATGCAAGATGTATTTTTTAATAAAAACTGTTGTACTGGTAGCAGTTATGGTGTATAATAATATAATGTAGAACTATATCTTGAAGAGGTGTGCCCATTTGATTCATTACCTCGATAATACCGCCACCACTCCCCTTTGTCAAGAGGCAATTTTTCGCATGACCGAGTACATGAAAAGCGATTTCGGTAATCCGTCGTCGCTCCATCTGCTCGGAATTAACGCAAGCGTTAAGCTTGAAAAATGTCGCGGCGAAATTGCGGACAAGCTTGGTTGCGATAAAAACGAACTTTATTTTACCTCCTGCGGAAGCGAAAGCAACAACACCGCCATTTTCGGCGCCGTTAAAGCTAAGCGCCGCGACGGTAACCGTAT
Organism: Acutalibacteraceae bacterium; assembly: GCA_045119575.1. Lineage (GTDB taxonomy): Bacteria > Bacillota > Clostridia > Oscillospirales > Acutalibacteraceae > UMGS1976. The sequence continues at coordinate 676 of JBGVDX010000295.1, read as the reverse complement.
TGTCACCACGGCGACCGAACATCATTCGGTGCTGAACTGCATGGAACAGCTTGAAAAGGACGGGTTTGAGGTAATTTACCTTACCCCCGACGAAAAGGGTAAAATTTCCGAAGAAAAAATTTTTGATGCTGTCACAAAAGAGACAATATTGGTCAGTATAATGGCAGTAAACAACGAAACGGGCGCCGTAAATCCCGTTGAATGTATAAAACGCGCCGTTAAGCTTTCGGGCAGCCAAGCCCTTATCCATATCGACGGCGTTCAAGGGTTCGGCAAAATCGATTTATCCCCCATTAAAAACGGAGCCGACCTTATAACCGTCAGCGCCCATAAAATTCACGGGCCAAAAGGCATCGGCGCGTTGTATATCAAAAAGGGCGTTCGAATTTTGCCGCTTATTTTGGGCGGCGGTCAGGAAAAGGGTCTTCGTTCAGGCACCGAGTCAACCCTGCTTATCGAAGGCTTTGCGGGCGCCGTGTCGGCGTTGCCGAGTTATAAAAAAGCGACCGAGCAGGTGGCCGAGCTTAACCGATATTTAAGAGAAAAGCTCGGCGAAATTGACGGCGTTGCGGTTAATTCGCCCGACGACGGACTGCCATACATTCTCAACTTTTCGTGCGAGGGTATTCGCTCGGAAACCATGTTACATCATTTAGAAAGAAGCGGCGTTTTTGTT
>JBGVDX010000294.1:0-6934 GCA_045119575.1 Acutalibacteraceae bacterium | reverse complement strand
AGCCTTTGCCTTAAGGTCAGCCTTGTACTCGTCAAGAGTATCAAATTCGCTTACGTCCTTAGCGAACTCGTCGTCAATTTCGGGAAGCTCGGTAACTTTGATTTCGTGAAGCTTAATTTTAAATACAGCTTCCTTTCCTGCGCAATCGGCGCTATGGTAATCTTCGGGGAAGGTTACGGTAATGTCGAACTCGTCACCCGTGTTCTTGCCGACAAGCTGTTCCTCAAAGCCGGGGATAAACTGACCCGAGCCGAGTTTAAGAGAATAGCCCTCTGCCTTGCCGCCGTCAAAAGCCTTATCGTCAATAAAGCCTTCAAAGTCGAAAACAACGGTATCGTCCATAGCGGAAGCGCGGTCTTCAACGGTTGTCATGCGGGCATTACGCTCGGCGATAGATTTAATTTGGTTGTCGATTTCTTCATCGGAAACAACAGACTTAACCTTTTCCGCCTTAAGACCCTTGTAATCCTTAACGGTAACTTCGGGCTTAACGGTAATAGTAATTTTGAACTCAACGCCGCTCTTGTCCATAGAAACAAGGTCGAAGTCGATTTTATCGCTGACCATTTCGAGGCCGGATTCGTCAAGAGCCGACTGAACAGCGTTAGGATAGAGGATTTCGAGGGCATCTTCGTAGAAAACCTCAGCTCCGTAGTATTTTTCGATGATTGTGCGGGGTGCTTTACCCTTTCTGAAGCCGGGGATGTTAATCTTCGGTCCGACCTTCTTGTAAGCCTTTGCACATGCGTCGGCAAAGGTAGCCTCGTCGACAGTAATTGTCAACTCGTAGCGATTGGTTTCAACTTTGTTGGTTGATTTGAGCATTTTTATATCCTCCTAATATGTACATACCCGCATATTATATCACATATGTTCAGATATTTCCATACTTTTTTGTCTAAATTTCGTCGAAATAAGACGGCTTAATTTGTTGAATTACGCCTATCTAATGAGGTAAGGCGTAAATTCGAGGTAGTCGCAGGAAACAAGCTGCATATTTATGCCGTCATATTCCTTACATAAATTAGAATGAGATGACCTGCCGTGTAAATGGCCGTAGAAAACGCGTTTTATGTCATGAGCCTTAAGCACGTCGATAAGCTCGGTACAAACGTTCTTTTCGTATACAACGGGATAATGCAAAAACACAAGCGGCTCTCCGCCTATCTTTTCCGCCTCTTTAATGGTCATTTCAAGGCGCAGGGCTTCTCGCTTTATAAGCTTTGAATCGGTGCCGCTTTCGTCAATCGCCCATCCTCTTGTGCCGCAAACAGCGAAGTCGCCGACACGGGTTGCGTTATTGTTAAGAATGGTAATCGAATCAAAGCCGTTTTCGGCAAGAAAGGCGTTCATTTTTTTAAGCGAATTCCACCACAAATCGTGATTGCCCTTTAAAATAATCTTCTTGCCGGGTAATGAGTGGATAAAGCCGAAATCCTTAGCCATATCCTCGATTTTCATTTCCCAGGAAATATCGCCGGGAATGACAACGGTATCGTCCTCTTCTACAACTGCGCGCCAATTTTTCTCCAGACGGTCAACATAGTTTTCCCAGCCCTTGAAAATATCCATGGGCTTGTCCGCGCCGAGAGATAAATGTAAATCGCTTATCGCAAAGATTTTCACACCGTGTCGCCCCCCTTGTTAAAAATGCGGTTAAATTAAATTCCGAGATATCCGTAAACCGCTTTAATCATATCGTCGGAGTCGCAAACGTCCTTGAAACGAACGGTACGCTTGTCAAGTCCCGAAAGCGGAGTCGGAATTTTTGTACCCGTAACCTCGCTTAAAACTGACATAGCCTTTATGCCGTCGTGGTTAGCCGACTTGGAATCGACAGCGTCAAGAACATCGGCAGAGAATTTATACGGCGATGCGGTGGAAACAATAACGGTTTCGGTTTTGTCGCCGGTATTCTTTACATAGTCGTTATAAACCTTGATAGCGACGCCGGTATGAGTATCGGCAAGGTAGTTATAGGTTGTGTAGGTTTCGTTAATAGCCGCCTTTGTTTCGTCATCAGTTGCGTAGCCGCCGACAAAATTAGCGTTAAGCGCGGCTTTGATTTTATCGTTAACCTCGTATTTTCCGTCGGCGGAAAGTTTCGCCATATAACCCGAAATAAGCTCGCTGTCACAGCCGCTCATGTCGTAAATAAGACGTTCAAGGTTAGAGGAAATAAGAATATCCATTGACGGAGAAATTGTTGTATAGAAGCTACGGTTACGGTCGTAAACGCCGCTTTCGATAAAGTCGGTAAGAACTTTATTGGAATTAGAGGCGCAAATAAGCTTATTAATCGGCGCACCCATTTTCTTTGCGTAGTAAGCGGCAAGAATGTTGCCGAAGTTTCCCGTAGGAACAACGACGTTATAGCTGTCAACCTCTCCCTTCTCGGCGATAAGGTCGCAGTAAGCGGAAATATAATAAACAATTTGCGGTAACAGACGACCCCAGTTAATTGAGTTTGCGCTGCTGAACGCCATGCCGTTTTCGGCAAGTTTAGCGGCAACGTCGGGGTTAGTAAATATCTTCTTTACGCCGGTTTGAGCATCGTCGAAATTTCCGTTAATGGCGCAAACGTAAACGTTTTCGCCTTCCTGAGTCATCATTTGAAGCTTCTGTGCATTAGAAACGCCGTCAACGGGATAAAATACGATAATTTTTGTATTTTCTACGTCCTTAAAGCCTTCCAAAGCGGCCTTGCCCGTATCGCCCGAAGTTGCAACGAGGATAACGGTAGTTTGACCGTCGGCAACCTTTTTAGACGAGGTTGTAAGCAGATAAGGTAAAATTTGAAGCGCCATATCCTTAAACGCGCAGGTCGGGCCGTGCCAAAGCTCAAGAACAGAGGTGTTGTCGTTAAGTCTATATAGCGGTGCGGGACAGTCGTTGTCAAAAGTTCCTGCGTAAGCGCCGTTTGTGCAAGCCTTGATTTCATCGTCGGTAAAATCGGTAAGGAAAAGACGCAAAATTTCTCCTGCACGGTCGATATAACTCATTTTAGAAAGGCGGACAAAGAACTCTTTATCAAGTTTAGGCAATTCGTTGGGAACGAAAAGACCGCCGTCCTTTGAAATTCCGTCGTTTATTGCTTTGGCTGAGTCAACCGAAAGCGTACTGTTTCTTGTGCTGTTGTACTTCATATCTCATTCTCCTAAAACCCTGAGGGCATTATTAAACATTATTTTATTAACTGTGTCATCGGACAGTCCGTTTGACAGCAGATATTCGGCAAGTTTAGTTATTTTTTCGACCGAATTAAGCCGTCGGTCAAAATCGGCTCCGTCGAAATCGCTGCCTATGGCAACGGTGTTTTCGCCGCCCAAACAAAGCATACGGTAAATATGACGGAAAGCATATTCAAACGGGCTGTCGCCGAGAAATTCGGTATAAAAATTAATGCCGACAACTCCGCCCGTTGACACGATTTTTTTAAACTGATTTTCGGTAAGATTACGCGGGTGATTTTTCACCGAGCGCAAATTAGAATGGGTTGCAATAATGGGCGATATGCCCATATCGTAAAGCTCATCAAAGCCGCGGTCGTTAAGGTGAGATACGTCGACCGTAATCCCGAGCCGTTGCATTTCCCCTACCACCGATTTGCCTAAATCGGTTATACCGCCTTTCCCTTTTACGCCGCACGCAAGCTCGTTTTCGCCGTTCCAAGTAAGCGACATAATGCGAACTCCATCGTCGTATAAAGCCTTTACGTTTTCGATTTTTCCGCCGAGCGCCGCTGCGCTTTCAACCGAAAAAATCACCGCCTGCTTATTTTTCGAAACGGCGTTTAAAACGTCGTTTCCGTCTTGACAAAGGCAAGCTATACTTTTATTAAGTTCAAGTTCGCTATAAAGGCAATTTCGCAGTTTTTTATAGTAAGCTGTGGCTTTTTCGCCGCGTAAGCTGTCGGGAATAAATGCCGCCATTGTTTGACAGCGTTTTTTAAAAATTTGCGCCTTCTTTAAATTAAAATCAAGGTTACCGTCAAAAAGCGGTTCGCCTTTTTCGGCGCATTTGGTTAAAGTATCCGAGTGAAGGTCAAATAAATCCACGATAAGAACTCCCGTCAAAGGCGTTTTCAATGTGTACCACCTTAACACGTTCTTTTACCGTGATTTCGATTACGTCAAAACGCGGTTGAAGGAAAGTAACATTGTTCGCCGATAAATAATAAAGCGCGGTTTTTATTATTTTCCTTTGTTTTGACGGCGTTACCGCTTCCCTGCCAAGGGCAACGGCGTTTCTTCCTCTCGTTTTAACCTCAACAAAAGCAATAAAGTTATCGTTTTTGCATATTATATCAATCTCGCCGTAGCGGGAACGATAGTTTCTTGTAATTATCTCGTAGCCCTTGCGGGTTAATACCTCTACGGCATAGTCTTCGCCAGCGCTGCCGGTTGTACCTAAGTTCATTTTTTGTCACCGAGTAACTTTTTAAGAAAACTCATTCGGTGAATTTCGCAGGGGCCGTATTCCAAAATTGCGTTGGTGTGCGCCTTTGTACCGTAGCCCTTATGCTTAGCAAATCCGTACTGCGGATATTTTTCGTCAAGCTCGGTTATGTAACGGTCACGTGTAACCTTTGCAAGTATGGACGCCGCCGCAACCGAACAGCTTTTTGAGTCGCCTTTTATAAGCGTACCGCAGGGAATATCTAAATCGGGCGTGCGATTTCCGTCGATAATCGCATAATCGGCGGGGACATTAAGCCCCTCTACCGCACGTTTCATGGCCATAAAGGTTGCGTTCAAAATATTGTGTTCTTCAATTTCGTCAACCGAGGCGCTCGCAACACAATATGCAACCGCTTTTTCGATTATGATACCGAATATGGCTTCCCTCTTTTTTTCGCTTAGTTTCTTTGAATCGTTAAGCCCCTCTATTTCGGGGCAATCGTCGGGCAAGATAACGGCCGCCGCAAACACGGGACCGGCAAGAGGGCCTCTGCCCGCCTCGTCAACGCCGCAAACATAGGTAAATCCACTGTTTTTTGCCGCTGTTTCGTATGTATAATCAGGTACTGTCTTTTCTTTCATCACAACCACTTAAACTCCGAAAAAGGCATTACGCGGCAAATAGCTTTGCCGAGAATATAACGTGTATCAACGTCGCCGATTACCGAGGAACGGCTGTCAAGCGAGCCTAAACGGTTGTCGCCTAAAACGAAAACGCAACCGTCTTCAACTATATGCGGAAATTCGACCTTACTGTCCTTTTTAAAGGTTTGGGCGTGGTCCTTTACGTAGCCTTCCTGGATTTCCTCGCCGTTAACGGTTACAAGTCCGCTGTCGTTTATATCAACCGTTTGACCGGCCGTAGCGATAACTCGCTTTATAATGCGTTCGTTTTCGCCATCCTCGTCTTCGATAATATTAGTTGCGTTACGCGAGATTATAACAATATCCCCGACCTCAGGTTCATAACCAAGGCTGTATACCAGCACGCGGTCGCCGTTCATAAGTGTATTTGTCATAGACTCACCGACGATACCGACGATTTTTAAAGCAAAGGTGAAAAGCAGCACAACGAATATAACCGAAGCTACGATAGAATCGGTCCATTCAAGCACTTCCTTAACCCAAGTATTTTTAGCTGTTTTTTCAGACATGATAGTTTACCTCTTTTCAGGGCAATTCTAAGGTTATTTTTCCGAATTTAGCCGAACGGAATTCGTCAAGCAGCATTATTGCGGCTCGCTCGGTATCAATTTCTCCGCCGCCGATAAGCATGCCTCTCTTGCGGCCGATAAGGGTAAGAATTTCGTATGAATCCAACCCATCGGTATCGCCGAGCTTATATCTTTCGCGGATATTGTCCCCGTACATAGGCATAAGCGTTTCAATAAGGCGCATCGCAAGCGTTTCCGTATCTAATATATTATCTCTTATTGCGCCCGTAAATGCAAGTCTTTCTCCAACAATTTTATCATCAAATTTAGGCCAAAGCACACCCGGGGTATCGAGCAAATCAATTCCGCCGTGAACCGAAAACCACTGGTTACCTCTTGTAACGCCGGGTCGGTCTTCAACCTTTGCCTTTGTACCGCCCACGATACGGTTAATAAACGACGATTTTCCGACGTTCGGAATACCAGCGACCATTACGCGAAGAGCCTTGCCCTCCATGCCTTTATTTTTAAGCACAGTAAGGCGGTCGGAAAGCAACTCTTTCACGGCGGGAGTAAAGGATTTTATCCCCGTGCCGCTTTTACAGTCAACGGCGATAGCCTTTATTCCGTTTTGCTCAAACCACGCCAACCACTTTTTTGTGGCAGCGGGGTCGGCCATATCGCATTTATTAAGCAAAATAAGTCTCGGCTTGCCGCCCGACATTTCGGTTAAATCAGGGTTGCGGCTCGACATAGGTACACGGGCGTCGACAATTTCGGTAACTGCGTCGATAAGCTTTAGACTTTCTTTAATTTTTCGTTTTGTGCGAGTCATGTGACCCGGAAACCACTGAATATCTTGAACTTCAGCCACTAAAATCATCTCCTGACCGAAAAATAACAAAAAAGGGACAGGTATCTGTCCCTTTTCATTGTTAGATTTTTTCCTTAACCTTTGCAGCCTTACCAACTCTATCACGTAAGTAGTAGAGTTTGGAACGGCGAACCTTACCTCTGCGGATAACCTTAATGTCGGTTACGTTCGGTGAGTGAATCGGGAAAACTCTTTCTACGCCTACACCGTAAGCTACGCGGCGAACGGTAAAGGTCTCTGCGATTCCGCTGTTGTTTTTGGCGATAACGGTACCTTCAAAAGCCTGAATTCTTTCTTTTTCACCTTCACGAATCTTAACGCCGATACGAATAACGTCACCGATGTTGAAGTTCGGTTTGTCCTCCTTAAGCATAGGAGCTACAAGTTCTTTTAATGCGTCCATTAATAAATCCTCCTTTTAATTTTTCAGACATTCATGCACCCAT
>JBGVDX010000293.1:0-1357 GCA_045119575.1 Acutalibacteraceae bacterium | reverse complement strand
AGCCAAACAAGCGCCGATTCGGGTACCTTCTTTTTACGCAACGACGCCCGTATTACCGAGGTCATTCGTCGGTCAATGCAAAGCACCGCAAAGGTGCGGAAAGAGGCGCCGACGCGGTCGTCATAGCGACGCATAGCTTCGATAAGCCCGATAAAGCCCTCTTGGCCCAAATCCTCTCGCCCGTTAACGCCGCTACCGTCGTAAAAAGCGGAGGCGCGCAAGCCGACAAGCGGGATATATCTTGCACAAAGGCGGTCGGCGGCCATTCGGTCACCCGACGCGGCCATTTGGACAAGTTGTTCATGGGTAAGGTCGGTCATATACGCAAGCCTTTCAAACGCAATTTTACTCCGTTATCATACTATTTTTTTTATTAATTGTCAAGCGTATATGGTCAATATGATTAATATTTCGGCGTATTGTTCAATAATTTCTACATTTATATAGAAAAAATGACATATTTTTTTGCAAAATGCGCTTTTTTTGCAACCGCCGTTAAGGGTTTAGTTAAATTGTTTTGACACGGGGCGGGTAAAGATGTTATAATAGTAAAAGAATTATGCTTTCAAAAAGGGGATAAATAATGAAACCGTTTTCATATTACGCCGAAAACACCAGACTCCCGTTTAACCTTAAGCTTATTTTGGCGGCGTTTTTGTCGGCAGTTATGTTTGCGTTTATAACGCTGACCGGTGACACAATTATGATTGAGCAATCGCTCATCCTCGCCTTTGGCGCATATTTTTCGCTTTTTTATTTCGCCGGACTGGTTATCTTCTTTTTGGGAAAGAACACCGATAAAATAGAAACGGTGCTTTTCTTCGGCGCAGGGCTTGCGGCGGTTACGTATATACGTTTTTGCATGGTTTACTACGTTTCCAACGACTATAACGCATTTCTCGCCAACTGGATTGAGCAAATGCAGGGATATTCCGGCATTTCGGCGCTTGCCGCCGATATCGGCGACTACACCGTGCCGTACCAATGCTTTTTGCTTCTTTTGTCTAAAATAGGCGGAGACGACCTTTTCTTTATAAAGATTTTTTCGATGTCGTTTGACCTTGTCGGCGCCTATTTCGTCATGAAAACCGTTGAGCTTAAAACAAGTAACGTTGCCATTCGCACGGTTGCGTTTTTGCTTACCCTTGCGGTGCCGACGGTGTGCTTTAACTCGGCCATGTGGGGTCAATGCGACATGATGTTCACCGCGTTTTGCTTAGGCGGGCTTTACTTTGCGCTTAAGGACAGGCCGAGACTTGCCGTAATCATGGCGTCGGTTGCCTTTGCGTTTAAAATTCTAACGGTTTTCTTTGCTCCCGTTTTCCTTGTTCTTTTCCTTATAAAGTAAATCCGTTGG
>JBGVDX010000292.1:0-1519 GCA_045119575.1 Acutalibacteraceae bacterium | reverse complement strand
ACGACCGCTATAATATACAACATACGGTTTAACCTCCAAAAAAGCTGTTGAGGATTGCATGAACTTGAGCAGGACGTTCGACAAAAGAGAAATGTCCGACGCCTTTTATAACACAAAGCCCTGCGTCGGGGATTTCTTTTTCCATGATTTTGGCGTCCCTTAACGGTGTTGCGGTATCATTTTCGCCCCAAATAAGCAAGGTCGGAGATTTAATACTTCCCATATACGGAACTAAATCCTCGTTTACAACCTTAACCAAAGTTTGTCTTAAAACGGGTGGTGCGCTGTTATAATCGGACGAACCGAAATATGAACGAGCTTTATTTAAAGTGTTTTCGGAATAATTACGAATAATAGGCAACTGAAGAACAGCTTTAACCGTCTTAAATGACGCAAGCTTAACCTTTGATTTAAATGAGCGTTTGGGTAATACTCCCGCACTGTCAATCAGCACGATTTTTTTCGGATTAATTCTATTAGTGCCGGCAAGCTTGATAATGACTCGGCCGCCGAATGAATGACCAATAATGATGTAATCGGTAATACCAATTTTTTCGATAAACTTAAGGGTTATTTTACAATACTGTTCAACGTCCCACGGCTCATTAATCATGTCACTTTTTCCAAATCCGGGGAAATCCAAAGAAATCATTCTGAAACGGTCAGAAAAGGTTTTTGTCATATAATTATATGCATCGCAAGAGGAGCCCCATCCGTGTAACATCAAAATAGGAGTTCCCTCACCGACATCGTTGTAGTTAAGGTCAAAACCGTCAATATTTAATTGCACTTTAAAAGTTACCACCTTTACGCAATATTCAGTTTATTATAGCAGATTATTTGGTAAAATTGAAGTGCATTTTAAAAAATAATATACTATTTTAAACAATTTTTTCTAAAATACTTTAAAATCAGTAAACCTTATGTTATAATCATATAGTCATAACAAAAGTTCATATGAACTTAAGGAGAGATTAGTATGTCCGCCAAATGTATACCCGGTACCGTATTGCCGTTAAACAGCGAAACATCTATGATGTTTTCTAATATTGATGTATTATTTTACGCCGCAAAAGGTTTAAGCCTTTCTCAAATTACTTCGATAACCGGTTTGCCTGCGTCAACAATACAGAATTGGGTTAAACGCGGTTGGATTTCTATGGGCAACGGAAAAAAATACAACGAAAGCGCATTTTCACGAATTCTGATTATAAACATATTGCGTAACAGTATCCAACTTGAAAAAATACACGATTTGCTCGACTATATTGTTAATTCAAAGTCAGAAAATCCCGAAGATATTATTAAAGAGCAAGATTTATATCATATTTTATGCACTGCAATAATTGATATGGACAGACGGGTTAACTTTACACCCGATAACGTCCCCGCGTATGTTTTAAAGCTTTTAGGGGAATATAAAATTCCTACCCCGAATTCCAGGGAAAGGCTTCAAAAAGGGTTAATTATAATGCTTTTAGCGTATATTTCTTCAACCGTTAAAATGCGTGTTGAGTCG
>JBGVDX010000291.1:0-1126 GCA_045119575.1 Acutalibacteraceae bacterium | reverse complement strand
AATTACGACGCAAACGCTGATAAACAATGTCGATTGCCTTGATAGTATTATTAATCTTTATATTAAAGTTATTATGACTAAATTGTACCAAAATAATAATTTTTTGCATTTAGTTATTGACAAACCTATATGAATAATGTGATAATGTTATAGAGGTATGCTTATGCGAGTTATAACAGGTTCAGCCCGCGGTCGAAGGCTACGCACCCTTGAGGGTAAAGACGTTCGACCGACTACCGATATGGTTAAAGAGGCTATGTTCAGTATTATACAATTTGATATTGAAGGCAGAAAGGTTCTTGACCTTTTTGCGGGTTGCGGCCAGTTGGGAATTGAAGCAATCAGCCGAGGCGCCGATTTTGTCACCTTTGTTGATAAAAGCAAGCAATCAATCGACGTTATCAACGAGAATATAAAAACGGTTGGTTTTGCCCAAAACTCCAAGGTAGTTAATAAAGATTATGCCGCTTTCTTATCCGGTTGTACCGATAAATTTGATATCGTTTTTCTTGACCCGCCGTATTCAATCGGCTTGCTTCAAGAGGCTCTTTTAAAACTCGATAAAGCACTTAAAGATACATCTACTGTAATTTGCGAACATCCTTACGGCGAAAACATGCCTGATTTTGCCGCAAACTTACCGAAGTTTAAGCAATACAAATACGGAAAAGTTGCAGTTACGGTTTATAAACGAGGTGAAATTGATGGATAGCAAAATTGCCGTCTGTCCCGGTAGCTTTGACCCGATAACGGTTGGCCACCTTGATATAATCATGCGAGCATCAAAGCTTTTTGACCATGTGGTTGTTGCCGTAATGTCAAACGATTCCAAAAAATGCAGTTTTTCAAACGAAGAACGTGTCAAGTTGATAAAAGATGTTATTGATTTTTATAAGCTTGATAACGTTTCGGTTGAATATTCGAATATGTTGCTTGCCGACTACGCTAAAGAGAAAAAAGCAACAACCATCGTAAAGGGTTTACGTGCCGTTTCCGATTTCGAATATGAATTCCAAATGGCACTTACCAATAAAAAGCTTAATCCCGACGCCGATACGGTTTTTCTTACTTCAACGGCCGAGAACATGTTTCTCAGTTCAAGTGTGGTAAAGTTAATTGCGTCCCG
>JBGVDX010000290.1:0-8175 GCA_045119575.1 Acutalibacteraceae bacterium | reverse complement strand
GCGCCGCGGGAGCGGAAAAAGCGAGTCAAAAGCGGGTGCCGCGGTCGAAAAGATAGCTAACGTGCAACGCAAAGGTATTGTACTTTGTGATAATGTGTGATAATATGATTTTAGTGGGTGTATATAATCTGCAAAAAAACGGAGGGGGAATTATTATGAAACGATTAATTGCAATTACATTGTTCATTTGCCTGCTTCTCTGCGGCTGTCAGGCAGCAAATCCAACGCCTACGGAATCTGCAGCTGAGTCCGACCTGGTAACCTCAAAAGCACCTGCCGTAGAGTCAACAGAAGTAACTACCGAAGATATTACAGAGTCTACGTCGGTGCAGCCGAAGAAGGTCACGGTGTATCTGCTGGAAAAAGCCGTCTTTTTTGACAGCGGTTATACAGAATACTATTACGATAAGAACAACAATATCGACACCTACAAGACCTTCAGCATCGAAAACGAATTGATGACCACCGTTAATTTCGTAGAGAAGGACAAGAACGGAATGGCTTGTATGCTTTGGGAGGATGAGGGCGATGTTCTTATCAGGACATACCTTGACGGCGGAAAACTGAAAGAGGAACAACGCAATAGCAACGAGACGCCTTACACCGGCTACCAATATGAATACGATAAAAATGGCAATGTGATCAATAAGCGAGAATACTACGACGGTATTCTGCAATCTACTGTGATTTATGAATATAAAAGCAGTAAGCTTTATCGTGTGTATTGTGAGGATCCGCAAGAAAACCGCATCTTTGATTGCCGTGTTGAAAACGGTGTGATTATTGAGAAGGTTTGCTATTCGTCCGACAGCAGCTACAGCTACCGGTATGAATATGATTCCAACGGCAACCTTACCAAAGAGACATTTATAATCGATGGCGAGGCCGTTCCGGGAACAACCTATCACTACAAATCAGTGAAAGTGGATGCCAACCGTGCTCAGTATTTGCAGAAACAACAGCAATACTTGTTTTCCATCACTTAATTTTGAGGGGACTTCGGTCTCCTCTTTTTCTTTTGACCCTGCACCAAAGGACGGTGCTATCACTTGGCCCATAAAACCGTTTTTTCTTTCGTCTTATGGAGATTAACATATAAAACGGGCGTTTATCGCCCGTTTTTTCTTGTTTCGGGGTATTTTCGTGGTCAAAATCAGGGTCAAAAAGGGGTGGAAAATCTCGCCCCAAACGCCGAAAAAATAATCAAAGTCCGTTTTATGGTACACTTAATGTGAGATAATGTATACACCAGGCCCCTAAATTGCCAAAGTGAAGTTCGGATTTTATAAGATTGAAAATTACAAGAATAATGTAAAATGAGGTGTTTTTTATGAGTAGAAAAGGACATAGTGAAAGAGGTTTTTTCGGTGACATTTATCATTATGATGAGCACGGCCACAAAACTGGAACAAGCCGACCCGGATTATTTGGCGGTTACACAAATTATGACGCTAACGGTAAAAAAGTGGGTCACAGTGATCCGGGATTGTTTGGCGGCTATAATCATTATGATAACAACGGCCGCAAAACAGGCCATAGCGATCCCGGTTTGTTTGGGGGATACAATCATTATGATTCCAACAACAAATCGAGTGGTTCAAGCAGTCCCAACTTTACCGGCGGTTATAATCATTCGTCGGACGGTTGTTATGTAGCGACATGCGTTTACGGCTCCTATGATTGTCCGCAGGTGTGGACGTTGCGCCGTTATCGAGATTATACACTTGCAAAAACCCTACATGGAAGAGCATTTATCCGAATTTATTATGCTATCAGTCCTACTCTTGTAAAATGGTTTGGTAATACCGCTTGGTTTAAGAGAATGTGGCAGGGTAAACTGGATAGCATGGTTGCAACGCTACAAGAAAAAGGCGTTGCGGCAACTCCATATGAAGATATAAATTGGCGAAATAAGATATAAAGAATTCTTAGGCTTTATCAAGAAAATATAAAATCTTTAAAGCCCTAATATAACAAAACTCCGCTTACTGATACACCTCAGCAAGCGGAGTTTTTTCGGGGTATTTTCGTGGTCAAAATCAGGATAAAAAGGGGTCGGAAATCTTGCTCCAAATCTCGCCCCAAACGCCGAAAAAAAGAAAAAATCAATCCAATTTAATAAGAACTAATATAAAATCGGCCCTAAATTGATACGGCGAGAAAAATTGTCGTATTAAATTTTACCATATGAGCCAAAATAAAATTAAGAAATATTTTATAATTTTGGAACGGAAGAGGAACACCAAACGGCTCATTTTGGAACAGCGTATCAGTATAATGAATGCCAACAAGCAGCGATAAACTGCTTAAAAAATTATTGGAGGTATTGTATTATGTATTTTGACGCTATCGCAAAAATCGTTTCGGAACGCACAGGTTGTGACGTTTCTGCTGTAAAGCCGGAGAGCAAATTTTCCGAGCTTGGCATCGATTCTCTCGATACAGTAGAGCTTCTCATGAATCTCGAAGACGAAATCGGTATCGAAATCGAACTGGATCAGAAGGTAGAAACCATTGATGATCTGGACAAATTCATCCAGAGCAAGCAGGGTTAAAGCTATGATTAAGTCAGCAATTTGTGAAATGCTGGGTATTCAGTACCCGGTGTTTCAAGGTGGTATGGCTTGGATCGCTGACGGTAAACTGGCCGCTGCCGTGTCCAACGGTGGCGGTCTTGGCATAATTGCGGCGGGGAACGCACCCGCGGATTATGTGAGAGATGAGATCCGAGTCGCAAAGAGTATCACCGATAAACCTATTGGAGTAAATATTATGCTGCTTAGTCCTTTTGCGGATGAAGTGGCTAAAATTGTAATAGAAGAAAAGGTGGAAGTAGTAACCACGGGAGCCGGCAATCCTTCGAAATATATTAAGGATTGGATAGCGGCGGGAATAAAGGTTATTCCCGTTGTTGCTTCGGTTGCAATGGCTAAGCTGATGACACGTCTTGGAGCCTCTGCTTTGATTGCGGAGGGCGGCGAAAGCGGCGGTCACGTGGGCGAGCTTACCACGATGGTGCTTATCCCCCAAATCAGCGATGCAACGACTTTACCCGTTATTGCCGCGGGCGGAATTGCCGACGGAAGAGGCGTTGCGGCGGCATTTATGCTTGGCGCTTGCGGTGTTCAGATGGGCACCCGATTTTTAAGCGCAAAGGAATGTACCATTCATCCTACATATAAAGAAAAGATTTTGAAGGCGACCGACCTTTGCACGATGGTAACGGGAAAGCGTTTGGGACACCCTGTTCGAAGTCTTCGCACACAGTTTGCAAGGGATTATTCCAAAGCCGAATACGGCGGTATGCCGGATGAAGAGCTGGAAGCGCTTGCAACGGGCGCATTACGGCTTGCTGTGCAGGAAGGCGACAACGAAAAAGGCTGTTTTCTTTCGGGACAAATTGCCGCAATGGTAAAAAAAGAGCAGCCTGCCGCAGAAATTGTTAAGGAAGTTATGGAGGAAGCAGAGCCTATCCTCTTGAGGGCATCACAATGGGTAAAATAGCATTTGTTTTTTCGGGTCAAGGCGACCAATTTCCCGGAATGGGGAAAGATTTTTACGAAAAATATCCGATTGCCGCAAAAGTTTACGATATGTGCGAAAATCAGCGACCCGGCACGTTAGTTCAATGCTTTGAAGGCAGTGAAGATGAACTAAAGGAAACAAAAAACACGCAACCGTGCTTATTTGCGATGGAATTAGCCGCTTCATCGGTTTTGCTGGAAAAAGGTATTACGCCGAGCGCAGTTGCGGGATTTTCTCTCGGCGAAGTGGTGGCCGCAACGGTCAGCGGAATTTTTGACAACGAAACGGGCTTCCGTCTTGTATGCAAACGCGGAGAGCTTATGCAGCGTGAGGCCGAAAGGTTCGATACATCTATGGCGGCGGTTATAAAGATGACTCCGGAACAGGTTCGAGAGATTTGCGAAAAGTATTCGGATGTATACCCTGTAAACTTTAACTGCCCCGGTCAAATAACGGTTTCGGGATTATCGTCTCAGATGGCCGAGTTTTTTGCAGATGTGAAAACCGCAGGCGGCAGAGCCATTCCGCTTAAGGTTAAAGGGGCGTTTCATTCTCCGTTTATGAAGGAGGCGGCCAATGCCTTCGCTAAGGAATTGGCACAGGCCGAAATTAAGGAAAAAACCGTAACCCTTTATTCCAATATGACTGCCGAGCCGTATACCGATGACGTTGTCGGCATGCTTTCGAAACAAATCGAGAGTCCTGTTCTTTGGGAAAAAATTATCCGCAACATGATTGACGATGGAATCGACACGTTCATCGAAATCGGCCCGGGAAAAACGCTCACTAATATGATTAAAAAAATCAACTTGGACGTGAAAGCGGTAAGCGTTTCGGAATATTTAGCGGAGGTGGAAGCATGTTAAAAGGAAAAACAGCCATTGTCACCGGCGGCTCACGTGGAATTGGTGAAGCAATCGCTTACAAGCTGGCTTCAATGGGCGCCAATATCGCCGTAATCTATGCAGGAAACGCATCTGCCGCTGAAAATGTTTGCAACAAATGCAAAAAGGATAACGGCGTGGAAGCCAAGGCGTATCAGTGTGATGTTTCGGATTTTTCCGCTGTAAAGGAAACCGTGGCAAAAATAAAGGCCGATTTCTCAACGGCACACATCCTCGTCAACAATGCAGGTATTACCAGAGACGGTCTTCTTGCGATGATGAAGGAGGACGATTTTAATTCCGTAATGGACACAAATCTTAAGGGCGCGTTTAATATGATTCGCCATACATCGGGATTGTTTATCCGCAACCGTGAGGGCTGTATTATCAACATAACCTCTGTTGCGGGAATTGTGGGCAATGCGGGACAGTGCAACTATTCTGCATCCAAGGCGGGCCTTATCGGCCTTACAAAATCGGTCGCAAAGGAGCTGGCTCCTAAAGGCGTTCGTTGTAACGCCGTTGCGCCCGGATTTATCGCAACCGATATGACAGATAATCAAACCGAAAATCCGCTTCTTAAAATGATTCCCCTCGGAACAATGGGTGAAACGAAAGATGTGGCGGAGGCGGTTGCATATCTCGCAACTGCAAAATACGTAACGGGCGAAGTCCTCCGTGTTGACGGCGGAATTGCTATGTAAGGAGAAAAAATATGAGTGAAAACAGAAGAGTTGTTGTTACCGGAATAGGAGCAATTACCCCTTTGGGAAACAACGTCGCAGAAACCTGGCAAGTCATGAAAAGCGGTAAAAACGGCATTGGCCCCATTACACTTTTTGATACAGAAAAATTTAAAGCGAAGTTAGGCGCTGAGGTTAAAAACTTCGATCCGAAGGAATATTTGGAAGTAAACGATATACTTCGTACCGACCGATATGCACAGTTCGCCGTTGCAGCCGCACAGCAGGCGGTTGACGAAAGCGGTGTTAAAGGTACCGTTGAGCCCGAACGTTTTGCCGTAATTTTCGGTACAGGTATCGGCGGAATCGGTACTTTCGAAAACGAGCATACCAAACTAATGGAGAAAGGCCCTCGCCGTGTATCTCCCTTGTTTGTCCCAATGATGATAGGTAATATGGCTGCCGGAATGATTGCTATTCGTCACGATTGCCGCGGCTCCGCTATGCCTGCGGTAACCGCTTGCGCTTCCGGCTCAAATGCTATCGGAGAAGCCATGCGCCTTGTACGCCACGGCTATGCGGACGCCGTTATTACCGGCGGTGCGGAAGCGGCAATTTGCCCGTCTGCTATTGCCGGATTTGTCAATATGCAGGCGTTGTCTACTTCCGAAAATCCCGATGAAGCATCTTTGCCTTTTGACAAGCGTAGAGGTGGATTTGTTATCGGCGAAGGCGCAGTTGCGCTTATCCTTGAAGAATATGAACATGCAAAGGCTCGCGGCGCAAAGATTTACGGCGAGATTTGCGGCTACGGCTCCACTTGCGATGCTCACCATATTACAGCGCCTCACCCCGAAGCAAGAGGCGGCGCTCAGGCTATGGTCGAGGCAATGAAGGAAGCCAACTACACCGAAACCGATGTTGTATATGTTAACGCACACGGTACGGGTACACCGATGAACGATGTCATCGAAACCGCCGCAATAAAGAAGGCGTTTGGCGAAGAAAATGCAAAAAAAGCCTATGTAAGCTCCACAAAATCTATGACCGGTCATATGCTTGGAGCCGCGGGCGCGATTGAAGCGATGGCTTGTCTTTTAGCGCTCAGCGAGGGCGTTATTCCTCCCACCATTAATTTAAAAGAGCAGGATGAGGCTTGTGATCTTAACTGCGTACCGAACAATGCCGTAAATGCCGATATTACATTGGCTCTTTCCAATTCTCTCGGCTTTGGCGGTCATAACGCTTGTCTTGCTTTCAGAAAGGTGTAATTACAATGAACGAGACAGATATTCGAAAATATGCTGAACTCATGAAAGAGCTTGGACTTACCGGACTTGAAATCACCGAGGATAAAGGCAAGGTTCGCCTTGAACGCTCCGGTTCAGCATCGGCAAAAGAAGTTGTATATTCTGCCCCTGTTTCTGAATCCGCTCCCGCCACTGATACGCAAGCCAAGGACTATATCAGCGTAAAATCGCCGATTGTCGGCGTGTTTTATGCGGCTCCTGCCGAAAATGCGGATCCTTATGTTAAGGTTGGCGATACCGTTAGCAAGGGTCAAACCATTTGTATTATTGAAGCGATGAAGCTGATGAATGAAATCACCGCGGAGCAAGACGGCGTGATTTTAGAAATCTGTGTTACCAACGGCCAGGTTGTTGAATACGGAACCGAACTTTTCCGTGTCAAGAGGTAGAAATATGAATAAAGAAGAAATTATGAAAATATTGCCTCACAGGGATAATATGCTCCTCATTGACGATGTAGAGAATAATGACGGTACCGCCATCGGTCATTATACCGTTCGCGGCGACGAATTTTTCTTAAAAGGCCATTTTCCGAATAATCCAATCGTTCCGGGGGTCATTCTTTGTGAAATTTTGGCGCAGTCCGCTTGCGTACTGATGCAGGATGCAATGAGCGAAGGCAAGCTACCGGTTTATACGGGCCTTAATAATGTAAAATTCCGTTCTCCCGTTAAGCCGGGTGATACGGTAGAAACAAGGTGCCATATTAAACGGGCGAAGCACCCCTTCTATTTTGCGGAAGGAACGGTTACCGTGGACGACAGGCTTTGTGTATCGGCTGAATTTTCATTTGCTATTACAGGAGAGTAAATTATGTTCTCAAAAATACTGATTGCCAACCGTGGCGAAATTGCCGTTCGCATTATTCGCGCCTGTAAGGAAATGGGCGTTGCTACGGTGGCTGTATATTCCGAGGCGGATAAAAATGCGCTCCACGTAGCTCTCGCCGACCAAAGCTATTGTATCGGCGGCCCCGAAGCCTCGGAAAGCTATCTTAATGAAAATCAAATAATCAGTACCGCAATTCTTGCAGGGGCTCAGGCGATTCATCCCGGTTACGGTTTTCTTTCCGAAAACGCTCATTTTGCCCGTCTTTGCCGAAAAAACGGACTTTCGTTTATCGGCCCTGACCCCGAAAGCATGGAACGCCTCAGCGACAAGGCTATACTAAAAGAGCTTATCCGTAATACAGGACTTTCTGTAATCCCCGGTACAAAGGCTGTCGCATCGGTGGAAGAAGCGAAAACAGCCGCTGAACGAATCGGTTACCCCGTTATGCTGAAAGCTTGTGCAGGTGGCGGCGGTCGCGGAATTCGGCTGATTCGCTCGGCTGATGAACTCGACCGTGCTTATATGCAGGCGACGAGCGAAGCAATCAGCGCCTTTGGTGACGGAAGCGTATATCTCGAAAAATATATATTTCCTGCAAGGCACGTTGAGCTGCAAATACTTGCTGACGAGCACGGAAACGCCGTCTGTCTCGGCGACCGCGATTGCTCGTTACAGCGTAGAAATCAAAAACTCCTTGAGGAAACGCCTTCTCCCGCCGTAAACGATGAGCAAAGAAAGAGGATTATTGAGCTTGCGGTGGACGCCGTAAAGAAAATCGGATATGTTGGCGCCGGAACGCTCGAATTTTTGCTTGATAAAGAGGGAAATTTCTGGTTCATGGAAATGAACGTTCGTTTGCAGGTTGAACATTCGGTTACCGAAATGCTAACGGGTATTGACCTCGTAAAATGGCAAATTCGTATTGCCGCCGGCATACCGCTG
>JBGVDX010000289.1:0-2499 GCA_045119575.1 Acutalibacteraceae bacterium | reverse complement strand
GGAGAAACGGCGGTATCAACCGATTTAATGCTGTTTTCAATTTCGAAAACCGACTGAATACGGTTACCGCAAGCAACCGATTTAGTAATATTTATAATAAGATTGGCGAGCTTTACAAGCTCGATAAGAATTTGCGACATGTAGTTGTAAAGAGCAATAACCGCTCCCTGAGTAATTACGCCGGTGTCAACGCGTATAGCGCCTCTCCATACAAGAAAAATCACGGCTAAGTTAATTGCGACATAGGTAAGCGGATTCATAAGGGCAGATATCCTGCCGACAAATTTTTGTACAGAGGTAAGCTTATTATTTCGGGCGAAGAAATCCGCTTTTTCGCTGTCCTCCTTGCAAAAGGCACGAATAACCCTTGCGCCCGTTAAGTTGGAGCGAGTTTTGGACAAAACGTCATCAAGTCGGCTTTGTACCCGCTTATACAGAGGAATACAAACAATCATTATTCCGAAAACAATTACCGATAAAACGGGAATTGTCACGACGAAAATCATGGCGGAATTCGGGTCGACCGTGAACGCCATTATCATTGCGCCGAAAACGATAAACGGCGAACGCATAAAGAGGCGGAGGGTTAAATTTACCCCCTGCTGTACTTGGTTTAAATCGCTTGTCATTCGGGTGATTAGGCTTGACGTGCCTAAAGTATCAATTTCGGTATACGACAGCGACTGGATATGGGCAAAAAGGCCGCGGCGAGCCTTGCACGAAAAGCCGACAGCCGCTTTCGCCGCATAATACTGTGCCAAAAGCGTGCTGATAAGGCCTATCGCACCGAAGGCGACAAGCAAAAAACACATTTTTAGGATATATCCCTTATCCCCCGTTTTTATACCGACGTCGACTATGCTTGCGACAATAAGCGGTACAAGCAGCTCGAAGGTAGCTTCAAGCAACTTGAAAAAAGGAGCAAAGATACATTCCTTTTTATATTGTTTCATGAAACGCAGAAGTTTTAACAAGATTTTATTCCTGCCTTTAACATAATTATAATTACTTTTTTAGTATAACATTATTACGCATAGATTTAAAGCACAATTTTTTATTTCGAAATTAGATAAAAACCTTGAATTTATCATTAATTGATAGTATTATTATCTTAATTTATTTTTAATAGTGAGGTATAAAAAATGAGTTGGTTTTGGTTTGCGCTTATTGCGCTAATTTGTTGGAGCGGCTCCGACCTTTTTTCTAAAATCGGTTGTGCCGACCAAAAGGACAAGTACGGTCACCTTAAAATGGTCATCGCCGTAGGCGTTATCATGGGACTTCATGCTGCGTACGAGATTTTTATAGGCGGAGTTCCGATTTCGCTTGACGTAATGATAAAGTATTTGCCCGTTTCGGCGCTTTACATACTTTCTATGACAATCGGCTACGTCGGTCTCAGATATATTGAGCTTTCGATTTCGTCGCCGATTTGTAATTCATCGGGTGCTTTGGTTGCTATTCTTTGCATTTGCACGGGACAAACCATGCTCACACAACAATATGTCGCCGTTGCGCTTATTTGCGTAGGCGTTGTTTTGCTTGGCGTAACCGAAATGTTAGAGGACGACGAATTAAAGCAAATTCGCCAGCAAAAATCAAACTATAAGTACACCAAAAGCGTAATTGCGTTACTTTTGCCGATTATATACTGCTTACTTGACGCGCTCGGCACATTCGCCGACGATATTGTGCTTGAAACCCTTAACGAGGACTCGGCAAACGTTGCATACGAGCTGACCTTCCTATTTTGTGCAGTTGTATGCTTTATATATGTTAAGCTTATCAAAAAGCAGAAATTCTTTATCAAAGCCGAGGCTCCGAAATACATCGGCGGCGCATTTGAAACAGCAGGACAGCTTGCTTACATTTACGCTATCGCCCGTTCGGGACAATACACCGGCGCCGCAGCGGCTATGATTTCCTGCTACTGCGCGGTAAGCGTGCTTTGGAGCCGTATTTTCCTTAAAGAAAAGCTTTCGTGGAAGCATTATGTTTCGATTTTAATTGCAGTTATAGGTATTGTCATTCTCGGAATTTTTGACGAGGCATAATATATGAAAAGCAAGGAAGCGATTAAAGATATTAAGCTGTTTTTGTTCGATATGGACGGAACGCTTTATATCGGCGACAGGCTTTTTGATTTTACAAAAGAATTGCTCGATACAATTAAAAAAAGCGGTAAAAAGTATCTTTTTATGACCAACAATTCGTCAAAAAGCGTTGCTGATTACGTAAAGAAGTTGGATAAGCTCGGCGTTGAAGCCGATAAAAACGATTTTATCACCTCTTCGCAGGCAACGGCGCTTTATCTTAAGGCGAACTGTCCCGACGACAAGCTTTACGTTTGCGGAACAAGGTCATTAAAAGATGAGCTTATCGAAAACGGATTTACCGTTACCGAAAACATAGACGACGTCGACTGTATCGTTATGGGATTTGACACCGAGCTTACGTTCAAGAAGTTAGAGGACGTGTGCAAAATACTGCTTAGCCGCG
>JBGVDX010000288.1:0-4361 GCA_045119575.1 Acutalibacteraceae bacterium | reverse complement strand
TGTGACAGTGTAAGACAAAACTACCCGATGAAGAGAAAAACACAGCTCTTTTTCGGGTAGTAATTTTTATATAGTGATATTCTTTGCTGCGCAAAGAGTGATATGTTTGCCGATGGCAATCGTGATATTAAAACCTACGGTTTTAGTGATATTTTATTCGTCCAAACTGCCGAAGGCAATATCACTTGAACGTAGTTCAAATATCACTGTGAAGCAATATCACTCGCCTTTGGCGAATAAAACTGCCCAAGTGTCCTTAAGAACACTTGGGCAATAACTGCGGATTTTTTTTGCATCTGTTTTTTGTAAAATGCCTTCGCTTTTTAATAGGATATGCCTTTAAAATACGTCTTTTTTTAAGAGATAAGGTGCTTGACGCTGTAAACCAAATCCTCTACGGCGTGCATAGCGCGTTTTGCGCGTTTTCTTGTGCTTTTCATGCCGCTTGACGAACACATCATAGACGTACCTACGGCGCCTACAACCATTCCGGCGGCGATTGACATACCGATATATTTAATGTATCTTAATTTCATTTTCATTCCTCCCGATAATAGTATTATCCGAATTTTCCGTAAAATACCGACGGACGCACTTGAATTTATGCGGCGGTTGCTTTATTATAAAGTAAGATTAATGCTCGGAGGATAAAATTTTGAATAAAAATAAAAAAATAATAATTTCCGTTATTGCGGTTGTGCTGGTGCTTATGGGCATAGCGACATTTACGACCTATAAATACATAAGCGATAAAAACGCAAAAATTGATAAAATCGTCAGCGTAAACGTTATCGACGGCATAATGAACGCGACCTACGACATGACCGAAGAAGAAATCGAGTTGGTAAAGGATACTTTCCCGAAACTCACCTTTAAGGAAGAGGGTAAAATGCCGAAATACCACACGTGCATTGCCGTTAAAACCGAGTCGGGCAAGGAATATATGCTTAAATATTCCGACACAGAGGACCTGCTATACCTTACGGGCGATATGCCAAACGGTTATTACAGCGGCGCCGCCCCTCTTGTCGATACCTTGGTTAAATACGAAAAGCAATACGGCCACGGCACAATGGTAACCTATGGCGGATAACGGTGAAACGGCGATGAACCCGATCGGTTTATATATTCATGTGCCTTTTTGCGTGAAAAAATGCGGCTATTGCGACTTTTATTCGGTTGTCGGCGACGATAACCTCATGGACGCATACACGGCCGCCGTTTGTGAAAAAATCGGAGATTATAAAGATAAAATAACCGCCGACACCCTTTATTTCGGCGGCGGAACTCCGTCGGTACTCGGCGGGAACCGGGTTGCGATGATAATAAATGCCGCCCGCGATATGCTTACCGCCGACGCCGAAATTACGGTTGAGGCTAACCCCGGCGACGACCTTGACGACTTTTTCAAAAGATGCCGTGACGCAGGAGTTAACCGCCTTTCGTTGGGGTTACAGTCGGCGAACGACAACGAGCTTGCTTTGCTTACTCGCCGACATAACCGAAACGATGTTGTAACGGCGGTAAACCTTGCCCGAAAAAACGGAATTGATAACATTTCGCTTGACCTAATGCTTGGCACGGAGGCTCAAACGAAAGAAAGCCTTTTTCGGTCGGTTGATTTTTGCGCCGATATGGGGGCAAGTCATGTTTCTGCGTACATGCTGAAGATCGAGGAGGGCACGCCCTTCGCAACCCGAAAATTCGAAACGCCCCTTGCCGATGACGACGCCGTTGCCGAGCTTTACCTTGCGACGATTGATAGGTTGTCGGAAAAAGGCTACGCTCAGTACGAAATAAGCAATTTCGCCAAAAACGGCGCATACAGCCGCCACAATCTTAAATATTGGAATTGCGACGAGTATATCGGAATTGGCCCGTCGGCTCATTCGTTTTTCAAGGGTAAGCGCTTTTACTACGACCGCGACATAAACGGATTTATTTGCGGAATGGACACCGTTTTAGATTGTGACGGCGGTGATTTCGAAGAATACGTTATGCTAAGACTGCGACTTTGTGACGGACTTCGCCGTGACCTCGTAATAAACCGTTTTAAGAACGGAAACGAGTTGTATGACCATGTTCTTTCCCGAACGGGAAAAGCGGCTTCAGCGGGCTGCTTGACGGCAAATAACGAAAAAATCGCCCTGACCCCGAAAGGTTTTCTTATTTCGAACTCGGTTATCTGTGATTTGATATAACAAAAAAGCGATGATACAAAATCTGTATCATCGCTTTTTTTAGTTCTCTTCTTGCGTTATTTCGGGTTGGGTTGTCGCTGTTTCTACTGTTTCCGAAACAGTTGCATCTGTCTCCCCTTCGCTTTCTTCATTCTCAGGGGTTGGTTCAGCCTGTTTAAGCGAATGAATGAAAACGATAAGGTAAATAGCCATAACAAAAATTGTGGGGGTGGCAATAGACTTATCGTGAATAAGCGTGTTAGCCTTTCCCATAACGGTAGCGATAATGGTAGGCACCGTATTTATGAAACAAAACAGCGCTGCGGTAAGACCGGTGCCGATTATAGCAACGGTAAGCTTGCGGCTAATTTCGCCGATAACCATTTTTGAATGGATGAGCAAGGTGTAAAGCACAATACACATTGTAACGGTCGAAATTGTGTAATCAATAATCGAGCTTTGACCGGTGTACCGCATGAACTGCGCGATAAGGTCGACTGTTGCCCAAAATACGGGAAAAAGCGCCAAAAAGGTCGGGAATTTAATCTCCGCGACGTGGCTTAGCCCGTACATCACAAAGCTTACCGCCGACAACGCGCCAAGTATTGCTACAACAAGGTTGAGCTTTCCTCCGCTTAAATTCATAAGCATCATTGCGCTGTCGAAAAATAAGGCAGCGGCAAGCGCAAATGACGCAATTCCGAGCGGCGTCGATTTTTTCGAAACCGCAAGACAAATTTTCGGCGTAAAAAAGGAAAGCAGTAACAATATCACAAACGCGCCCGCAAAGGTCCACGAAATTATCTTTGCAATAAATTCGCCCTCGGCGGTGTAAAATCCGGTTTCTGCGTCTATAAGCAAAAACTGCTGCAAAATTCGGGCAACGGTAAGAAACGGCGTAAGAATATAAAACGCAACTAACGAAGTACGAATGTTTTTCATTTTATCACCTTCGAATTATCGTTCGTTCATGGGAATATAAATTTGATTTTTAACAACCGCCTTGTAAGCGGGGCGAATAATCTTCTTGCAGGTTGCAAGCTCCTCTAAGCGGTGAGCGCACCAACCGGACATTCTTGCAACGGCGAAAAGGGGAGTAAACAAATCGGGCGGAATTTTCAGCGAACGGTAAACAAGCCCGGAATAAAGGTCAACGTTTGCACAAATTGCTTTGTCGGTGCCTTTAATTCCGTTAAGTACGTCGGGAGAAAATTTCTCGATTTTCTCAAGCAGTCGATATTCCTTTTCAAGTTCGGTGCCGACAGCAACCTTTTCGGCTTCCTTTTTAATAATAACGGCTCTTGGGTCGCTCTTTGTGTAAACGGCGTGACCCATACCGTAAATAAGTCCCGATTTGTCGGCAGCTTCTTTGCGAACGATTTTGGCAAGATAATCTTTAACCGTATCGTCCTTGATGTCGGGCAGCTCCTTCATCATGTAATTGAGCATTTCCGAAACCTTGAGGTTGGCGCCGCCGTGACGGGGGCCTTTAAGCGAGCCGATTGCCGCCGAAAGGGTGGCGTATGTATCGGTGTGCGACGAGGTAAGCACGCGGGTGGTAAAGGTGGAGTTGTTACCGCCGCCGTGGTCTGCGTGAAGAATAAGGCAAAGGTCAAGCAAACGCGCCTCTTCCTCGGTGTAATGAGTATCGGCCCTTATCGAACGCAAAATGGTCTCCGCCGTGGAAAGTTCGGGCTGTAACGGGTGAATAAACATCGACTTAGAGTCGAAGTAACGGCGCTTAACCTGATATGCGTGGGACATGATGATCGGCAATTTTGCGATAACGCTTATACATTGACCGAGTACGTTTTTTATATCAATATTATCGGGGTCGTCGTCGTACGAATAAAGAGCAAGCACCGAACGGGCAAGCTTGTTCATGATATTCCTTGACGGTGCTTTCATAATCATGTCCTCGGCGAAGTTTTGAGGCAACTCACGGTTATCGGCAAGTACGGCGCGGAACATGTTAAGAGTATCTTTATCGGGCAAGGCTCCGAAAAGGAGTAACCAAACAACCTCCTCAAAGCCAAGACGTTTATCGTCTACGCAGCCTTTTATTATATCCTGAACGTTGATGCCGCGATAATTAAGTACGCCGTCAACAGGCACACGTTCGCCGTCGTCTACAACATAACCTTTGATGTTACAAACGCTGGTCAGTCCCGCCATAACGCC
>JBGVDX010000287.1:0-4702 GCA_045119575.1 Acutalibacteraceae bacterium | reverse complement strand
TCCGCCCAGAAAAGATCTTATGATTTACTGCAATAAATCATAAGATTTTTTCTTTTTATAAAAAACAATCATATTTTATCATCACTCCTTCAACGGAAAATTGACAAACTAAAATTTGCCATACATATATTATAATTAGATTTGCAAGCTTTGTCAATAAGAAACACTATATATTGTTGAAATTTCTTGCGAAATTTGATTTTTTGATACTAAATATTGTGGTTTTCCGTAATAGTATAGTTTACTTCTATATATTGTGTCATAAAGATATAGTACAAATGGTTGGTGAATATATAAAGCGGCGGGATTGCCCCTTCGCTTTTATGGTTACAATTATCACAATTTAAAATGGACGTGGTTTTCATACATTAGAACAATTCGGAAACAATACAACGAAGTTTAGGTTTGTTTGATAGAGGTAAATCTGCGTGTATATTTTTGAGGGTAAATATTTGTATTCGTCCATCGTGTTGAATAAATTGCGCTTTCAAAATCACAACACCACACCCCTAATTTTTTTGTCTAAGGGTTTGTCTAAGGATTTTGCAAAAAGGGAAGTTTTTTTAGGAATTCGAAAAAATCTTTTATTTATGCGGGAAAGGGAAGGGAAAACCCTTTAATACTGCGGTTTTTCGCGATTTTCTGTCATGATTTAAAGCAACTGAGCAAAGGCGAACATAAGCATACGAAACCAACCACATATCACTCGAAATCAGTTGTACCTCACGGTACCGTGGGTTCGAATCCCACCCGCTCAGACAAAAACTTCTTGAAGGGTTTATCCTTCAAGGAGTTTTATTTTTATCCCAAAGCCGAGCTGATTGCGGAAACGCTTGCTTTCTTGCTCTCGCTGTCAATGTGGCTGTAGATGTTGGCGGTGGTTCCCATATCGCTATGACCCGGTCAGACCCGAATTATTTTCATCGGCACGCCGTTTGCGAGAAGCAGCAATGCATAGCTGTGGCGTAGGTCGTAGTCGGCATTTGCGCCTCTTTCACCCGTCTTAAAAGCATTTTATGCGATGGGGGTTTCTTAATTAAATTGAAATAATTATCAAAAAATATCAAAATTTTATGGATAATGCTACAACTTTTTTATTTTACAAAAATTGGGACAGCCTAAATTATGAAAATATCAAAAAATCGCTAAAACTATTTGTTTTTTTATTTTTTGCTCGCGAGTAAACATTTTGCTTTCGGGCATTTGTTTTTTAAAAAGTAAAAATTATACCATTAAAAGTTAAATATGTATCGTAATTTGTTAAATATTTACTAAAAACTTAGCGAAAAGACATAAATCTTGATTTATAATTTGTTTAATGTTCCTAAAAATTAAGTAATTATAAATTTTTTTGAATCTCCTCGCTTGAATTATTGCCATAAAGGTATATAATTTAAGTGGATATAGCTATTTTATGTGATAAAATAATATCACTTTTTGGCTTTTCATATCAAAACTTTTATATATTGACTGCAAGGAGGAAAAGCAAATGAAAAAAGCATTATCGCTTGTTTTGACCGTTTTAATGCTGTTATCGTCCGTAACGTGCGGATTAACTGCGCTTGCCGCAGAGACAATCATCACGGTTACCGACCTCGGCGTTGTGGCAAACGACATATCTGCCGCAAGCTCAAACGGTACAAAACTCAAAAACAGCATGTCATCATGCTCTGACGGCACAACCTATGTGTTCCCCGAGGGAACATATTACGTTGATTCGTCGGCCGGCACGTTGGGATTCGGCGGAAAGGGCATGATTCTCAGCGGCAAGAATAACATCACCTTGCGCGGCCAAAATGCTACTATTGTAAACACAAGCTACGACAATACCAATAAGAGCTATAGCACAAATTCGGGTATCATCGTGGCCAGCAATTGTAGTAATCTCACAATCGAGGGACTTAGCTTTGACTATCAGGATTTCACCTCGGTTCAGGGCGTTATCGAGTCAAAGGGCGCAGGCTCGGTTACAATTCTGCTTGACGAAAAATTCACCAATGGTACATATAAAAATGCGCTTACCGGCGGCGAATTTGTTGTAAGCATAAACCAGCTTACCGACACCGGTACGCCGGTTAACGAGGTTGTAAATACCTCCGGCTATACCGCAACCCTTTCAGGCAATAAGTATACCATTTCGGGCGTTGACAACGGTATTATAAACGCGCTTACGGTCGGTAAGACCCTCGTTGCCCGTTTTTCAATCGGCGTTGCGTCCTTGCCCACCTTCTCGTTTACATCTATTGACGGGCTTACCGTTACCGACGTTAACGTATACTCTACCGCCGCCGATACATTCTATGCTACCGGCGCAAACGCAGACTTCAAGTTCACACGTCTTAACATTGCTCCGAAATCGGACAGCCCGACATATTGGGGTTCTAACGTAGACGGTATCCACGTGCTCGGTATTTCGGGCAGCATTGAAATCGACGACTGTACTTTCAAGGGTATGGGCGACGACTCTCTTAACTCCCATAGCCGCGCGGGTAAAATAACCGCCGTTTCGGGCAACTCCGTAACCTGCGTTGACGGTTGGGACAACAGCGCTGCGCTTGGCTCAACGTGGGCAAAGACCGGCGACGTTATACGTTTTTATAAAAGTGACTGGACCTTGGTCGGTACCGCTACCGTAACCTCGTTCAGCAACAAGACAATGAGCTTTAACTTGTTGCCGTCGGGCGTAGACACCACCTGCTATATGCAGAATACCGCCCTTATGCCCAAAATCACAATCAAAAACAGCGAAGTTGACGGTACCCGCGCTCGTGCTTTCTTGATTCGCAGTGAGGACGTTACCATAACCGGCAACACCATCAAGAATACCCGCCTTGCAGGTATTATTATGGCCGCCGACATCACCAAGTGGTATGAAATGGGCCCGTCCGCTAACGTAACCGTAAGCGGAAACACCTTTGAAAACTGCGCCGTTTCTACCTATAACTCAAACTACGGCGTAATTGCAATCAAGGGCTGCGACGACGGCGGCGGTGAAGGCTTTGCGGCCGGCGTACATAAAAATATTACAATCGAAAACAACACCTTTAACGGTTCAAGCGCTTCCGCAATTTATGCAAGCGCAACCGACGGCCTTACAATTAAAGGTAACAAGTACTATAACTTAAGCCAGGCTCCTCATAACGACGTTGCAACTACGGGTAACTCGAACGTTGCTATTGTTAACTGTACAAACGTAACTACCGATTATCAGGATAGCCTTTACCAAAGAAATTCCGTCATTACATTTGTTGATTCCGGCGGAGAATCCGGTGGAGAATCCGGTGGTGACGGTGAAGAAGGCGGCGACGATTCTTCTCAAACCGTTGACAGCGGCAATATGCCGACAAAATTCTTCTCGGCAAACACATGGTCAACCTCCGACAAGCGTATTGTATACGAAATGTCCGACGGCTCCATCAAATTTGACCAAAATTACTCCGCTTCAATCGGCAGCTTTGCAAACAGCGGCTTTACAACCCAGTTTAAGGCCATCGGTGGTTTTGAAATTGAGTTCCGTAACTCCACCGCTTCGGCCAACAACGGCTACGTTTTAGGCTATACCCAGATTAAATATGCCGCCGAGGACGCCTCACGCCATTTCTATATTCGCCGTAACGGTAGCAACGTTGAGCTTGCCCGCTTTACAGCGAATGCGCTTAGCTTTAAGGAAAATGAATGGCATACCTTGGGTGTATACTTCGACGACGATAACGGTAAAACCACTATCCGAGTATACCTTGACGGCGTTCACATGAACTTCGGCCCCGGCTATGCTCACGAAAATCCCGATTCCTTCGTTGACAATACCGTTATCGACGGTAACTTTGTTGACTTTAACCCGATTCAAAGCGGAAAACACTTTGAAATTAACCCCTATTACACCGATTTGGTTGCAGGCTATGGCTCGCTTCAGTTCCGTTCGATTGACGCGACCGAGTCCGACCATCAAATCACAATCGCAAGCGTCGGCGACTCCATTACTCAGGGCGCTTGTGCAACGGGACGCGAATACAGCTATCCGTCCGAGCTTCAGCGCTTACTCGGAACCGAAAAGTTTAACGTAGTTAACTTCGGCCGCAGCGGCGCAACCCTTATGAACAATACCGGCGACCCGTACAGCATCCAGAACGCATATTACCGTTCTATTTCGTTCGCCGCCGACTATACAGTCATCATGCTCGGTACAAACGACTCCACCGCCAACTATTGGGACGCTCAGTGGTCGTCCTATAACTCCTCGGCAGAGAAGTTTGAGGCTGACCTCCGCACGCTCATCGGCGATTACACCGAACTCGGCTCAAAGGTTATCATAATGACCTCTCCCGCTTCCCATAACGTTTGGTACAACAACGTTGACGAAGTTGTTGCTATCCAAAAGGCGGTTGCGGCCGACCTTGGCCTTGACGTAATTGACATGAACGCCTATACCGCCGCCTATGGTGATAATTGGGCAACCTATTACGACGATGACGGGCTCCACTTTAACGACGCAGGCTATGCAAAGGCGGCTGAATATATCGCCGAGTACTTCAGCGGCATGGAACAAAAGGCCGATACCGCCGTTACAATGCCCGACAAGAGCGAACAAGTCGCTCTTAACAGAGAGACCGAAACTCCGTACGATGTAACCCCCGTCGACGGTACTTTTGGCGGCTTTACCTTCTGGATTGCCAACGGCGCTCATTCAACCTATATCGGCGCT
>JBGVDX010000286.1:0-2976 GCA_045119575.1 Acutalibacteraceae bacterium | reverse complement strand
CTTAGTCCATGTAGGGATATAAGGAGTAATACCCTTAACAATAATCGGCGCGCGGAAAACTGTACCGTCAAGAATGGCGCGGATTGTTCCGTTCGGGGATTTCCACATTTCCTTTAAGTTATATTCAGGCATTCTTGCGGCGTTGGGCGTAATAGTTGCGCACTTAACGGCAACGCCGTATTTTTTTGTAGCTTCGGCCGAATCAAATGTGACTTTATCGTTGGTTTCGTTTCGGTGAACAAGACCGAGGTCATAATATTCGGTATTGAGGTCTACATAGGGAAGAATAAGGATATCCTTAATCATTTTCCATATGATGCGTGTCATTTCGTCTCCGTCCATCTCGACAAGAGGCGTATTCATTTTAATTTTATCAGCCATTTTTACCACCCGGATTATTTAAGATTTGTTTTGGTGTAATTAAGAAGTCCGCCCGCAAGAATGATATCCTTGGCGCGACCGCTAAGCTCGCAGTTAACTTCGATTTCCTTGCCGTTGGTGTTGTTTTTGATGATAAGGTTGTTACCGTTTTTAATATCGTCGATAACGCCGCTAATTACAAGGTCGTCGCCCTCGTTTATCATGTCGTAATC
Organism: Acutalibacteraceae bacterium; assembly: GCA_045119575.1. Taxonomy (GTDB): domain Bacteria; phylum Bacillota; class Clostridia; order Oscillospirales; family Acutalibacteraceae; genus UMGS1976. The sequence goes on along the minus strand of JBGVDX010000286.1, from coordinate 2,383 downwards.
GTTTTCGTTTACGAATGTAAGGGGAAGAATACCGGCGTTAATAAGATTTGAACGGTGGATACGGGCAAAGGATTTTACAAGAACAGCCTTAACTCCCAAATGTAACGGAGCAAGTGCTGCGTGTTCACGTGATGAACCCTGACCGTAGTTTACGCCGCCGACAATAACGCTCTTGCCGAGCGATTTTGCACGTTCGGGGAAAGCCTCGTCGCATACGGTAAAGCAATATTTCGAAATTTCGGGAATGTTGGAACGCAAGGGCAAAATTTTTGCGCCTGCGGGCATAATGTGGTCGGTTGTGATGTTGTCGCCGACTTTAAGCGAGCATTTGCAGTCAATTGTGTCAACAAGTGGAGTTGTAGCGGGGAAGGGTTTGATGTTTGGACCGCGCAAAATATCAACTTCGTTCATGTTGTCAACGTCGACGGGTAAGGTTACCATGTTGTCGTTAATATCGAACTTTTCAGGAAGCTTAAATTCCGGCATTTCGCCGATTGTACGCGGGTCGGTTAAGCAACCGGTAATCGCAGAAATGGCGGCAACTTCGGGGGAAACAAGGTAAATTTGTCCGTCTTTTGTTCCCGAACGACCTTCAAAGTTGCGGTTAAAGGTGCGCAAAGAAACGCCCTTTGAATTGGGTGACTGACCCATGCCTATACAGGGACCGCAGGCACTTTCAAGAATACGGGCGCCGGCGGAGATAATATCGGACAGACAACCGTTCATGGAAATCATGTTAAGCACCTGCTTTGAGCCGGGCGCAATAGAAAGGGAAACATCGGGGTTGACGGTTTTTCCTTTAAGAATATATGCGACCTTCATCATATCAAGCAAGGAAGAGTTGGTGCATGAACCAATACAAACTTGGTCGATTTTCATGCCTGCAATTTCGGCAACGGTTTTAACGTTGTCGGGGGAATGAGGACAAGCGACCATCGGCTCAAGCTCGGATAAGTTGATGTCGATAATTTCGTCGTATTCGGCGTCGTCATCGGCTTTTTGTTCGCTCCATACGTCCTCACGTCCTTGAGCCTTAAGGAAAGAGCGTGTAATTTCGTCGGACGGAAAAATGGAGGTTGTAGCGCCAAGCTCAGCACCCATATTTGTAATTGTAGCACGTTCGGGTACGGAAAGAGTTTTAACTCCTTCGCCGGCGTATTCAATAATCTTTCCTACGCCGCCCTTAACGGTCATAATCTGTAATACTTTAAGGATTACGTCTTTTGCGGCAACCCACGGTTGGAGCTTGCCGGTAAGATTAATCTTAACAATCTTCGGATATGTAATATAATACGCACCGCCGCCCATAGCGACAGCAACGTCAAGTCCGCCGGCACCTATAGCAATCATACCGAGGCCACCGCCGGTAGGAGTATGGCTGTCGGAGCCGATAAGGGTTTTGCCCGGAATACCGAAACGTTCAAGATGAACCTGATGACAAATTCCGTTACCGGGACGGCTGAAATAGATGCCGTGTTTTTTAGCTATTGAACCGATAAAACGGTGGTCGTCGGCGTTTTCAAAGCCCGACTGCAACGTGTTATGATCAATATATGCTACCGAACGTTCGGTTTTAACACGGGGGATTTCCATAGCTTCAAATTCAAGGTAAGCCATGGTACCGGTTGCGTCCTGAGTTAAGGTTTGATCAATTCTGAGCCCGATTTCGGAGCCTTTTATAAATTCACCGTCAATAACATGAGCTTTAAGTATTTTTTCTGTTAATGTTAATCCCATAAAATCACCCTTACATACAAGAAAAAAGAGGTTTAAAAAAACCTCTTTATTTTTTGATTATTATTTTAACAAACATATATATGTTTGTCAATTATGATTATTAATATTTTGTTCTATGCCGAGTAATTTTGTAACCGAAATACCGAAAATTTCGGCGAGTGCAACAAGCTCATAGTCGTTAACCTGACGTAGTTGACCTTCAAGTTTAGATAAACCCGATGCATTCATTTCAATGCCCTTGGAATTGAGCTGCGAAAGCAGGTCTTTTTGTTTCATGTTGTTTATAATTCTGAGTTGTTCAACTCTCATTCCAATCATGTTTGCGGTGCCAAGCGGTTTTTTTCTAATCCTCATTTCTACACTCCTCATGCTTTTTATGGATATTATAACATGAATTTACAATTTTTTCAATATAAAAATAATTTTTTCAATAAATTGATTTATAATATATTTATGTTATAATAATAATATTACTAAATTTGGGAGATAGCTATGTCCGATAAATTTTCACGTAATCTATCAATGCTGACTGATTTTTATGAGATGACCATGTCAAACGGTTATTTTAATGAAAATATGAAAGATGTAATCGGTGTATTTGATGTTTTCTTTCGCAGAGTGCCTGATGACGGCGGATTTGCTGTTA
>JBGVDX010000285.1:0-2668 GCA_045119575.1 Acutalibacteraceae bacterium | reverse complement strand
TTTATGTCTAAATCATTATTTATGTATCATGCGTGAAGTACGGTTTTTCAACAAAAAGCCGCAAAAATGTTATAATTTTTTGGTTATAATTTTTTGTTACTTTATGCAAAAAATGCGTTTAAATATATTATAGGAGTGATAAAGCCAATGGTGAATGTCAAACCGGTACATTTTGGCAAAACTGAACGAATGAGTTTTTCCAAAATCAATGAGATTCTCGATATGCCGAATCTTATTGAAATTCAGAAGAATTCATATCAGTGGTTCCTCGAAAAGGGGCTTAAGGAAGTGCTCAATGAAATGTCCGAAATTACGGACTATTCTGAGAAGCTCAAACTCCGCTTCCTTGATTTCAGATTGGACGAAACCCCGAAATATTCGGTAATGGAGTGTAAAGAGCGTGACACAACCTACGCCGCACCCATGCGTGTTCGTGCCCAGTTGCTCAACGAAGAGACAGGCGAGATTAAAGAAAGCGAAGTATTCATCGGCGATTTCCCGCTGATGACCGATTCGGGCACCTTTGTAATCAACGGCGCCGAGCGCGTTATCGTATCTCAGCTTGTTCGTTCACCCGGCGTTTATTACAACCGAGAAATTGATAAATCCGGTAGATTGCTTTTCAACTCTACCGTAATACCTAACCGCGGCGCTTGGCTGGAATACGAAACCGACCAGGCGGAGGTGCTCTATGTCCGTATCGACAAGAATCGCAAGATTCTGCTCAGCACCTTTGTACGTGCCCTCGGCATGTTTGTCAGCGTAGCTAAATCTCCTGAATCCTTCAAGTTCACCGACAAGGACGCTAAGATGATTGAAAAAATCCAGCAACTTGTCGCTAACTCCGTATTCCTCCAGGATGATGCCGCCTTCGCCGAAATGACAAATGAGCAAATGCGTCAGCTTTTGGGCATTGACGAGCGCTTCGGCTACACACTTGAGAAGGACGCTACCCAAAACGCAGATGACGCACTTCTTGAGGTATACAAAAAGCTTCGCCCCGGTGAACCCTTCACCGTTGAGGGAGCAATTACCCATATCTATAACCTTTTCTTCGACCCGCACAGATACGATTTATCCCGCGTAGGTCGATATAAATACAATAAAAAGCTCGGTATCGCTTCCCGTATCGAGGGCAAGAAGCTGGCTCAGCCGGTTATCAACCCCTTTACCGGTGAAATCATAGCCGATGCCGGCGAAACCGTTAACGCAGAACAGGCTGCCGCTATGCAGGCCGCCGGTGTATACTGTGCATACATTATGATTGGCGATATCGAAGAAACCGAACGCGAGTTTAAGGTTGTCACCAACGGTATGGTCGACATTAAAGACTTCATAAGCGAAAACGTATACGATGCAGTAAAGGAAACTGTTAACGAAAACGTTTCTGTTAAGTGCCTTGCCGACGTTTTGGAATCGGTTTCCGACGACGAAGCTCTTATCGAGGCACTTACCGATAACGTAAGCGACCTTATCCCGAATCACATTACTTTCGACGATATGTTTGCGTCGATTAACTATTTCCTTGGCCTTAACCACGCTGTCGGCGTAATTGACGATATCGACCATTTAGGCAATCGTCGTATCCGCTCGGTCGGCGAACTTCTCCAAAACCAGTTCCGTATAGGCTTCGCCCGTATGGAGCGTGTAATCCGTGAGAAAATGACCCTTCAGGCTCAGGATCTCGACACCATGACACCGCAGACCTTGGTTAACATCCGTCCGGTTGTAGCCGCAATCAAGGAATTCTTCGGTTCGTCTCCGCTGTCCCAGTTTATGGACCAAACCAACCCTCTTTCCGAGCTTACTCATAAGCGTCGTCTTTCCGCGCTCGGCCCCGGCGGCCTTTCACGTGACCGTGCCGGATTCGAAGTCCGTGACGTACACTATAGCCATTACGGACGTATGTGTCCTATCGAGACACCGGAAGGACCGAACATCGGCCTTATCTCTTATCTTGCAACCTACGCCCGTATCAATAAATACGGCTTTGTAGAAACTCCTTTCCGTAAGGTTGATAAAGCAACCGGCGTTGTACTTGACGAGGTTGTTTACATGACCGCTGACGAAGAAGATAACTATATCGTAGCTCAGGCTAACGAAGCGCTTGACGAAAACGGCCGCTTTAAGAACAAGGCGGTAACCGTTCGTTTCCGCGACCAGTTCCTTGAAGTATCGCCCGGAAGGGTTGACTTCATGGACGTATCACCGAAGATGGTAGTTTCGGTCGCCACGGCTATGATTCCGTTCCTTGAAAACGACGATACCAACCGAGCACTCATGGGCTCAAACATGCAGAAGCAGGCTGTGCCGCTCCTCAAAACCGAGAACCCGATTGTTGCTACCGGTATGGAATATCAGGCTGCCGTTGACTCCGGCGTAGTAGTTCTTGCTAAGCGCGCCGGTGAGGTTATAAGCGTCAGCGCCGATACAATCGAAATCCGTTCGGAAGATGGCGAAATCGACACCTATAAACTCATCAAGTTCCTTCGCTCCAACCACGGCACCTGCGTTAACCAGCGCCCGATTGTCGATGTAGGCGAAAAGGTTTCCGCCGGCGACGTAATTGCCGACGGCCCCGCAACCAGCAACGGCGAAATCTCGCTTGGTAAGAACGCCCTTATCGGCTTCATGACATGGGAAGGCTACAACTACGAGGACGCCGTTC
>JBGVDX010000284.1:0-1854 GCA_045119575.1 Acutalibacteraceae bacterium | reverse complement strand
TGCTTGTTTTGCCTACGCCGGAGTTTCCGGTAAAAACCGATATTCCGTCGGCTAAATCAGCTTTAAGTAAATCGATATTTTCTCCCGTTTCGCACGAGACGACAAAGGTACGGAAGCCCGCTTTTTTATAAACCGATGAATAAGGCTCAAAGTCGCCTAAATCGCATTTGTTAAATACGATTATCGGTTCAATTCCGCTCATTTCTGCTATTACCGTAAGTCGGTCGATCATCAAAAAATCAGGCGACGGCAATGTGTACGCCGAAACAATATAAAGTCGGTCAATATTAGCAACAGGCGGACGCAGTAAACAGTTTTTCCGCTCGATTACTCGGTCAACCGTACCACTCGAGCCGCAAAGCGTGATCTCTACCCTATCTCCGACAAGAGGGTGTTCATCGTTTTTGCGGAATTTGCCCCTTGCACGGCATTCATAAACGCCGTTTTCGGTTTCGACGTAGTAAAAGCCCGATATTGCCTTAACTATTAATCCCGTCATTGAAGTATTTCTTTCCATTCATCATATTCGTTGGGCGTAGATACTATACCGTCAACTATGTTAAAGCTTACGTATTCTTCTTCTTTACCGTCAACTACAATCCATACCATAACGTCCTCTTCCTTGTTTTGGGTGGTAAACGTAAAGGTGAAGGTATTGCCGCTGTCTTTTGTAACGTTTGCGGTTTTAACGGTGTTGCCGCACTCAACCTTAAAGGCATATGTATCGGTACGAGTTTCGGTGGGCTTGGTAACGTTTATATCGAACTCGTACTTAACGGGCGTTTCGCCGTTGCTTACATAAATTATAATTTCTTGACCTACGCCGTAGCTCGCTCCCTTGGGGATTGACTGAGAAACTACATAGCCCTTTGAGATTTCGTCGGAATTTTGTTCCTTAACGGTTACTATAAAGCCAAGCGCTTCAAGCTTAGACTTTGCGTCAGCTTCGGACAGCTTAGTTACGTCAACAACAGTATTAAATTTCATTTCCTTGCCTAAGCTGACGTAAATTATAACCTCGGAGCCGATATCAACCTTTGACCCCTTTGCGGGCTCGGTAGATATAACGCAGTTAATATCTACGTTTTCGTCATTTTTCTCTTTTATAACCGGAACAAGTCCGCTTGACGTTATTTTACGCTTCGCTTCTTCATAATAGTTGTTGTAAACGTCGGGTACGTCGACCATGTTTTTTCCGCCGCTGATTTTAACGTGAATTTGAATTCCGTCCTTAATCTTTTTGCCGGCGATAATGTCCTGCTCAATTATTATATTGTAATCGTATTCGTTGGAATAGGCTTTTCCGTCCTCAACAATTATGAGGTTAGGATATTTTGCCTTCGCTTCGTCTATTGTAATTCCTACAAGGTAAGGACAAGCAAATTCAACGCTGTCGTCCTTATTGGAAACGATAAACCACGTTGCCGCAATAGCAAAAACAATCACAACAGCCGCGGCTACGCCGGCTAAAATAGGTATAACCGTGCTTTTTCTTCGTTCGGGCTCATCAGAAGTATCATAATACTCATCTTCATAATACGGAGTTTCGTTGATTTCGGGGGGGAGATACTCTTCCTCGTAATAATTATCCTCAATGTATGAATTCATGTTATCAATATCAACGCAGGCGTCCTCATAGCCGAAATCAATTTCAGGGTTGCGCTTAAATTCCTCTAAATCGCGGAGCATTTCGGCGTCGGAATGATACCTGTGTTCGGGATTTTTACGCATGGCGCGCATGGTAATTTGTTCAAGACCGACGGGAATGTTGCTGTCAATCTCTCTTGGATGTTTAGGTTCGTCTTGAAGCTGCATTATTGCAACCGAAACGGCGTTGTCGCCGTCAAAAGGAAG
>JBGVDX010000283.1:0-3360 GCA_045119575.1 Acutalibacteraceae bacterium | reverse complement strand
AGTATCATAATAGTAATAATATGTTACTCCCCGTTATCGAAAATATGAATGAAGGGTAAACAAATAAAACAAAATTTAGAATTACGGAAATATAAAACCACAAATTCAGCATTAGGACTGGAAATTTTAATAAACATGTGGTATTATAAGGGTTGATAGTATGAGTATTTGAAATATTTTACTCCCCTTTTTAAAAAGATAATACTTTTTAGGCGATTAGTCAACCTAAAAAATGACAATGATTTTTAAAAGGTTAAAATACTGTAACTTCATTTTTTTAAAAATGTGGTATAATTGTTATTCAATAACACATTAAAGCACTTTATCAAACTGGTTTCCAGGAGGCGATTTATATGGCCAACGATTTCGAACGCCAAAACAGTGTTGACCGCACATCGGGCAACCGTCATACGGGCGGGTTCAGCACGACTTCATCGGGTAATACCGGCTCGTCCAACAGAGCGACAGGCATAGGCCGTCAGGCACCCACCTCTCGCAATTACACGGGTCAAAGAAGCACGCCCGGCGCACAGCCGACGATGCCCCGTCAACGTACTGTTTCTTCAGGCTACACTAACAAAACGGACAGCACCAAACCCGTTGCCGCCAACAAGTCGAAATCAAGCAAGAAAAAAACCAAAAAGCCCCAAACCAAGGCAAGACGCATTTTAGGCACCATCGGCAAAATTTGTCTTTCAGTATTCCTTATCGGATTTATTGCGGCTTTCCTCGTTGTAGGCGCTTTCGGCATCTACATGTTCGGCTTTGTTGACGATTCCATTGACTTTAACCTTAACGACCTTACGGTTAACCAAAAGTCAATCATCTACGTCCGTGATAAAGAAAACCCCGAACAATGGGTTATTTATCAAGAGCTGTTTAAAGAAAACCGTGAATGGGTCGACATTGAAAACATGTCAAAGCACCTTCCTCACGCATTCGTTGCCGCCGAGGACCAGCGCTTTTATACCCATAGCGGCGTTGACTGGAAACGTACCGCCGCTTCCTTCGCTAACATGATTGTTCCCTTCCTTGGCTCACAGCAAGGCGGTTCTACAATCGACCAACAGCTTATCAAAAACCTTACCAACGATAACGACGTAAGCCCGATGAGAAAAATACGCGAAATCATGCGCGCAAGAAAAATTGACGCCACCTATTCAAAGGACGTTATCATCGAGTGTTACCTTAACTACATTTACCTTTTCAACAACTGCTACGGTGTTGAAGCGGCAGCCGAATACTACTTTGACAAGCCGGCAAGCGAGCTTACCATTCAGGAATGTGCCTCGCTCGCCGCTATCACCAAAGAGCCCGCCTTTTACGACCCTGTTACCGAGATGGAAACCCATATAAACCGCCGTAACTGGGTTATCACCGAAATGTGGAAGCAGGAATATATCTCCGAGGCCGAGAAAGACGCCGCTATCGCTTCCGAGGTTGAGCTTGCCGGAATTGCAAAAAAACGATACGAAAAAATTAAGTCAAGCGGTCAGGATTTGACCGAGGAGGAGGTTGCCGCAACCGAAGAAGCGGAGGCAGCCGAAGAGGATGAAACCGAAGAAAAAGCCGAAGTTTTCTCCTACTTCACCGATACTCTTATTGACCAGCTTGTAGACGACCTTGTTGAGCAAAAAGGCTATACAGCCGAGCGTGCCGAGGACCTTATCTACACCGGCGGATACAAAATCTACGCTACCCTTGACACCAGCATTCAGGACAAGGTTGACGAGGTGTTTACAACCGACACTTACTGGTCACGAGTATATAACATTGACGATACTCCCACCGGCGGCATGACCATAATGGACTACGAAGGTCACGTTGTTGCTATTTGCGGCGGCAGAGGCGAAAAAACGGTTAGCCGTTCGCTTAACCACGCAACCGCTACACATCAGCCCGGCTCGTCCATGAAACCCGTTGGTATTTACGCCGCAGGTATTGAGGATAACCTCATTACATGGTCAACCCTTGTTAAAAACACCACCTTTAAGTACGGCGGAACTACCCTTAAAAACTACGACTGGTCTACCAGCGCACCGGTTACGGTACAAAACGCGCTTGAGCGTTCGCTTAACCTTGTTCCCGCGCGTATACTTATAGACTACGGCGAAGAAGAAGCTTATAACTTCGCAACACAGCGTTTCCACCTAAGCACACTTGTCGAAACCGACAAGAACGTTTCCGGTATGGCGCTCGGCGGCAGCACCTACGGTGTTACCACCCTTGAGATGACCGCCGCATACGCTACCTTCGGTAACGGCGGTAAATACTATAAGCCAACCTTGTACGAGTTGGTTCTTAATTCAAGAGAAACTCTTGATAACTACAAGAATCCCGTTCTTAAGTACAGCGGAGATTACGAACAGGCTATAGGCGAAGACACCGCATATATCATGAACCAGTTGTTACGCACCGTTGTTACCGGCTCCAGCGCAACAGCACGCTACGCCAGCATGGGCGGTTGGCAGGTTATTGCCAAAACGGGTACTACAAGCAACAACCGCGATCGTTATTTCGTAGGCGGTACTCCGTACTACATTTCGGCCGTTTGGTTCGGTTGCGACCCGCCGAAATCCATGAATAGCCTTTCTTCGGGTGTTAACCCTGCGCTTAGGCTGTGGAAGCCGATATTCCAGCAAATTCACAAAGACCTTGACAAGATTTCGTTCGCTCAAAGCAGCGAGGTTAAAACCGCTCGTTACTGCATCCATTCGGGACTTATCGCAAGCTCAAAGTGCAGCGATTCTACTCGAATCGGTTATTACAAAAAGGATTATGCTCCCGTTTGCACCGGTAAGCATATTGCAATAGCGGGCGACGAAGAGTCAAGCTCAGGTGCTTCATCAGGCGACTCATCAACAGGCTCAGGCGAAACTTCAAGCGGCGATTCGAGCGGTGCCGAAAGCGGCAGCGATTCGAGCGGCAGCGCCGAGAGCGGCGGCAGTACCGAGAGCAGCGGCGGTACAGGCAATACAACTTCTACGTCTCCGCCCGCCTCCAGCCAAGCCGAATAAGGTTTTAAAACTTAAAATAATAATATTAAAAAGGACGGTTCGGAGAGAGACACTTCGTAAAGAAGTTGTCTCTCTCAGTTTTTATCTCTACAAAACAAATGACACTTTGCACAGGAATTGCAAAAGTGTCATAGTGGGTTACATACTTTGAGAAAGATATTACTTGCCGAAAATAAAAAATATTTTTCTCGGCAGGTAAAGTTATATTGCAAACTATCGTTTGCAGTGATATTTTTGCCAAAAGGCAAAAGTGATATGAAAACCTATCGGTTTTCGTGATATTATATTCGCCCTTGAAACTATCCGAAGGGCAATATCACTATGCGTAGCATAATATCACTGC
>JBGVDX010000282.1:0-2203 GCA_045119575.1 Acutalibacteraceae bacterium | reverse complement strand
GGCTGCGTGTGTAAGTGCCGTGAGGCATTTAGCTTGGCAGTACTAATCGGTCGAGTGCTTGACCTTCTTTGTATACTTTTACCAACGTATACTGCTTTCTCAGGTCCACTTCGTATTGTTCAATTTTGAAGGTGTGTTCAATTTATATGTAAAATTTAAGGCATCGGTTAAACCGATGCCTTTTTTGTCGTTATTAACACTGTACGAGTCGCTGTTTAAACCGTATGAGACGTTGTTTAATTGTACGAGTCGTTATTTAAAACTGTACGAGTCGCTGTTTAAACCATATGAGACGTTGCTCAACTGGAAGAGCCGCTGCTTAAACTGTACGAGCATTGTTCAACTGTACGAAATGAACGTTTTTATAACTTCGTTATTCAACAGTAACTGATTTTGCGAGGTTTCTCGGCTTGTCGATGTCGCAACCGTTCGAGGCGGCAACATAGTATCCCAAAAATTGCATAGGAATAACCGACAACGATGCGGTAAAAAGCGGGTCGGTTGAGGGAATATACAAAACCTTGTCCGTTTCGCTTTCAATAACCGTGTTGCTTTCATCTACAATAGCAACAATGTCGGCGCCGCGAGCTTTTACCTCTCGGATGTTGCTCAGCGTTTTTTCGAATAGCTGATTTTGACAAGCAACGGCTACAACAAGTCTGCCTTCTTCGATAAGTGATATAGTACCGTGCTTTAATTCTCCTGCGGCATATGCCTCCGAGTGAATATATGATATTTCCTTTAATTTTAGCGAGCCTTCAAGCGCAGAGGCGTAATCAAGATTGCGTCCGATGAAGAAAATGTGTTTTTCGTTGAAATACAGCGCCGCCATGTTTTGGATTACTGTCTTTTGTTCAAACAATTTTTCAACTTTTTCGGGCAATTTAAGTAAATCGGTGATAAGCTGAGCGTTCCGAGCGTCATCAATTTTTCCTAAACGCCTTGCCATATAAATCGCCAGCAAATAAAACACGGTAAGCTGCGCCGAATAAGCTTTTGTCGTTGCAACGGCAATTTCGGGGCCCGCCCAAGTATAAATTACGTCGTCGGCAGTGGAAGCAATGGCGCTTGAGACAACGTTTACAATGGCAAGAGTCTTTGCACCACGTCGTTTCGCCTCTTTAAGTGCTGCCAACGTGTCGGCGGTTTCGCCCGATTGGCTAACCGCAATTACGAGCGAGTTTTTATCAATCATCGGGTCACGGTAACGAAATTCCGATGCCAAATCAACCTCAACCGGCACGCGTGCAAGCTTTTCAAGCACGTATTTTCCTACAACGCCCGCATGGTAAGCGGAGCCGCAGGCGGTAATAACAATTTTATTAACCGTATCAAGATAACGGTCAAGCTCAATTCCGTCCAAAACAACTTCACCGTTTTTAATTCTGGGCGTAACTGTGTCACGAATGACCTTCGGCTGCTCCATTATTTCCTTCATCATAAAATGAGGATATCCGCCTTTTTCGGCCGCATTAATGTTCCAGTCGATCTCTTTAACCTTAACCTCAACCTCTTCGCCGTTCAAGTTATAAATATGGACGGAGTCCTTGCTAATAACGGCGATTTCGTTGTCCTCAAGATAACAAACTTTACGAGTATGCTCAATAAGCGCCGTAACGTCGGAGGCAATATAATTTTCGCCGTCGCCAAGCCCGATAATAAGCGGGTTATCCTTTTTCACGGCGTAAAATTTATCGGTGCAGTCGTTGCAAATGATGCCGAGCGCATACGACCCGTCAATCATATGAAGCGTTTTAACAATAGCGTCCATGATATTGCCGTCGTAATAGTTTTCAAGCAACTGGGTAACCGTTTCTGTGTCGGTTTCCGACATAAACTTAAACCCTTTTTTGGTCAAGCTTTCACGTATCGAAACGTAGTTTTCGATAATGCCGTTATGTACAACGGCGAATTTTCCGTGCATGCTTTCATGGGGGTGAGAATTTATGTCGTTAGGCTCGCCGTGAGTAGCCCAGCGAGTATGCCCAATACCCAAACAACCGTTAACGTTTTTACCGTCATCAGTTAGCTTCTTAAGATTTACAATTCTGCCCTTAGCTTTTTTGGTTACAATACAACCGTTTTCAATAACCGAAATTCCGGCGGAATCGTAACCGCGGTATTCGAGCTTTTCCAAATTATTAAGTAGGATAGGAGCAGCGTTTGTGCTGCCAACAAATCCGACGATACCACACATAATACA
>JBGVDX010000281.1:0-2794 GCA_045119575.1 Acutalibacteraceae bacterium | reverse complement strand
ATACCGTTTCTTGTTTTAAGCGCAAGCAAGCACTTGAAAATAGCGGTAGATGTCGGGTTTGTTGTCGGGATAACGGCGGCGATTACTCCGATAGGCTCGGCGATTTTTTTAGTACCGAACGCCTTATCCTCTTCGATAACTTCGCAGGTTTTGGTGTCCTTATATGCGTTGTAAATATACTCTGCGGCGTAGTGGTTCTTTATTACCTTGTCCTCTACGATACCCATGTCGGTTTCTTCAACTGCCATTTTTGCAAGAGGAATTCTTGCGCTGTTTGCGGCTACTGCGGCAGCCTTGAAAATCTCGTCAACCTGCTCCTGCGTATACGTAGCGTATTTCTGCTGAGCTGCTCGCACCCTTGCGATACAAGCCTCAAGGCTTTCTACGCTGTCTACTATGCTGTATTTATTATTTTCCATAACCATTTCTCCTTTGGTTGTGTGTACATTGATATAATTTTATCAATGTATACATTATACATAAAAAGCAACACTTTGTGCAATATCAAAAATAACTAAATTATTTACAATAATGTACCTATTTACAGTATAGCTTTTATCATAGACTATAAAGAAAGTAAAAATTGTAAAAAAATCATTAAAAAATTCATTATATTTGTTGACACTGTTTTTTCATTGTGCTAAAATTACCCGATATAGAGACAATGCGTATTCTGTACGCATGAAATCACATTTTTTTGGAGGAATTTATCATGGCTTTTAAGAATGCATACCTCGCAGAGGTAATGGAAAAAGTTGAAAAGCGCAACCCCGGTGAGCCCGAATTTCATCAGGCTGTACGTGAGGTTCTTGAATCTCTTGAACCGGTAATCGAGGCTAATCCCCAATACGTTCAGCGCGGCGTAATCGAAGAAATCGTTGAACCTGAAAGAATTATTAAGTTCCGTGTTCCGTGGGTTGACGATAACGGAAATATCCAGGTTAACCGTGGCTTCCGTGTCCAGTTTAACAGCGCTATCGGCCCGTACAAGGGCGGTATCCGTTTCCATCCGTCTGTATACGAAGGAATTATCAAGTTCCTCGGCTTTGAACAAATTTTCAAAAACTCTCTTACCGGCCTTCCTATCGGCGGCGGTAAGGGCGGCTCCGACTTTGACCCGAAGGGCAAGTCCGATATGGAGGTTATGCGTTTTTGCCAGTCGTTCATGACCGAGCTTTCTAAGTACATCGGTGCCGATACCGACGTTCCCGCCGGTGATATCGGCGTAGGCGCCCGTGAAATCGGCTTCATGTTTGGCCAGTATAAGCGTCTTCGTGACGAATTTACCGGCGTACTTACCGGTAAGGGACTTACCTACGGCGGCTCTCTTGCCCGTACAGAGGCTACCGGTTACGGCCTTTGCTACTTTACCGAGGAAATGCTTAACGATAACGGCGACTCCTTTAAGGGTAAGACCGTTGTTATCTCCGGCTCCGGTAACGTTGCTATCTTCGCTTGCGAAAAGGCAACTCAGCTCGGCGCTAAGGTTGTTGCTCTTTCCGATTCTAACGGCTATATATACGACGCTAACGGTATCGACCTCGAAGCCGTTAAGCAGATTAAGCTTGTTGAACGTAAGCGCATTAAGGAATACGTTGCTTCTCATCCGAACGCTGAATACCACGACGGTTGCTCCGGTATTTGGACTATCAAGTGTGACGTTGCTCTCCCGTGTGCAACCCAGAACGAGATTGACGAAGCTTCGGCTAAGGCGCTTGTTGCTAACGGCGTAAAGGCTGTTGCCGAGGGTGCTAATATGCCTTCTACTCCGGAAGCCATTGCCCAGTTCCAGTCTAACGGCGTCCTCTTTGGACCGGCAAAGGCTGCCAACGCAGGCGGCGTAGCTACCTCTGCTCTCGAAATGAGCCAGAACTCCATGAGATATTCTTGGACCTTCGAAGAGGTTGACGCAAAGCTTCATGACATCATGGTTAACATCTACAAGAACTCCGCTTCTGCCGCTGAAAAATACGGCATGAAGGGTAACCTTGTAGCGGGCGCAAATATTGCCGGCTTCCTTAAGGTAGCTGACTCCATGCTTGCTCACGGCGTTGTTTAATTAAATAAATATAATAAAAAAGACTGCTTGATTATTTCAAGCAGTCTTTTAATTTTTTTATAATTATTTGTTTACTGTAACGTTCATCTTCGGGCACGGGATAGCAATGCCGTTCTTATCGAATTCGGCTTTAACGCCCTCAACAAGGTCAAAGTAAACATCCCAGTAATCGCTCGATTTACACCAAACACGGAGGGTGAACTCAAGCGAACCGTCGCCGTGATTGGAAAGCCTTGCAACGGGAGCGGGGGAGGTCAAAGCATTTGCGGTTTTTCCAACGGTATCAAGCAAAATCTTTTTTGTGGTTTCGACATCGGTGTTGTTAGCGGTCTTAAAGGTGAGGTCGACACGGCGTAAAGCCTCGGATGAGTAGTTTGCAATATTTGAATTTGAAAGCGAGCCGTTGGGGCAGCTAATGCGCTTGTTGTCAACGGTATCAACGATTGTGTAAAAAACGTTGATATCGGCAACTACGCCTTCAATTTCGCCCGATTTAATGTAATCGCCGACCTTGTACGGCTTAAAGAGCATAATCATAAGACTGCCCGCAAAGTTGGAAAGGGAGCCCTGAAGCGCAAGACCGATTGCAAGACCTGCGGAGCCTAAAATGGTGATAAACGAGGTCGCGGGGATACCGATAGTAATAGCGGCGGCGATAATTACCGTTGCGTTAAGAGCAACCTGCAAAATGTTGCAAAGGAACTTTGCAAAGCTTTCGTCTAAGTGAGTAATAGC
>JBGVDX010000280.1:0-4468 GCA_045119575.1 Acutalibacteraceae bacterium | reverse complement strand
ATCAGCCTCTACAATGCCGTATTTTTCGTAAATTATATTTAGAATATTTAGTTTAACGGCGTCACTAACTTCATCTTCCTTAAACGGATAGCTACCGATAAGGACGTTCAAATCCTCGCCTTTAATCGCTTCGCCCAAGGTGCGCTTACTCTGTTCAGCGGCAAGATGAGGCAAAAGGTCGGTTATTACAAAGCAAGGCTCGTCCTCGTCCTCGCCGATAACAACGGGAATAGACGCACCGTCGGCACGGATTACAACGCCATGAAGTGCGAGCGGGATAGTAGTCCACTGATACTTTTTGATACCGCCGTAATAGTGGGTTTTGAAAAGCGCCATTTCGCTGTCCTCGTACAGCGGGTTGGGTTTAAGATCAAGACGGGGTGCGTCAACATGAGACGCCGCAATACGTGTGCCGTTTTCAACCGGCTGGTCTCCGATTACGGCAAGGATAACTGCTTTACCTCGATTATTGAGATACACCTTGTCTCCCGGCTGATACTTTGCGTTACGGTCGAATTTCTTAAAGCCCTTTTCGATAGCGGCGGCTACGGCAAAATCAGCCGCTTCACGCTCGGTTTTTGCCATGTTTAAAAAGCTTTTGTAGCCTTCGCAGAAAAGCTCCGCGTCGGCAACAACCTTTTCATCTTTAACTCCGCTTTCGTTTTTGTAGAAAAGCTGTTCCTTTAAAAGTTCGCCTTTTGATTTTTCGGACATGGTATCATTTCCTTTCGGTTAATTATAAAGTAAATCGTATATTTTTTGGGTTGAGACAACTCGCTTAATATAACTTTTGGTGTCGCTGTACGGGATATCCTCCGCTTCTATGCCGTCGGTTACCCATTTTTCGGTAACTCCCCTGCCCGCATGATAAGCCGATAACGCGTATTCGGTTGTTTCAAAATCGGCCAAATTTATACTTAACAGGTATATTCCGGCGCGGATATTTGTTTCGGGGTCGTATAACGCCTCTGTATCCTCGATTTCAACCTTCATTTTTCCTTGAATCCATTCAAAAGTTTCGGGCGTAAGCTGCATAAGTCCGATTGCGCCGACATCAGACACTGCGTCGGGATTAAAGCCGCTTTCGCATTTTATAACTGCGTACGCAAGGTCGGTCGAAACGCCGTATTCATCGCAGTATTTTTCAACATACTCACTGTAATTCATCGGATAAAGCCGCATGGCTCCGTAAATTCCGCCGCCGATTATTACAATAAGCACAGTTAAAACTATTATAAACCTTTTTACATGCTTCATTCGGTAAAATTCCTCATTATATCATCAAATACACGGGCAACTTGCTCGCTAAGTGACGCAATATCGCCGTTATTGTAAATCGTATAATCCGCGTTGTCGGTATAAAACTCGGTTTTCGGTTGCGCCGACATACGCTTTTTTGCCGCCTCAAGCGACAGGTTATCACGCTTTATTATTCGTTCAAGGCGTGTATCCTCGTCCGCTACGACCGCAATTATAGCGTCACAAAGCTCAGCGGCGCCGCTTTCTAACAAAGTAGGAGCGTCAAGCAAAATAAATTTAGCCCCGTTTTCGGAAAGATTTTTTGCCTTTTCAATTGTTCGTTCAATAATCGCAGGATGAGTAATCGAATTAAGTTTACGGACATTCTGCGGCGCGGAAAAAGCACGGGAAGCCAAGGCGGAACGGTTAAGCGTTCCGTCGGCGTTCAAAATTTCGTCGGAAAAGGCCTTGGTAAGTTTTAAAAGGGTTTCGCTTCCCTTTTCGGTTATTTCGCGGGCAACCTTATCGCAGTCAATTACGCTCATGCCCCTGTCACAAAGCAAGCTCGCCACTGTTCCTTTTCCGGCCCCTGTTTGTCCGGTAAGTCCGATTATAATACTCAAAGGCTAATCACCTCGAACGCAGCTGCACGCAGCATGCGGTTATACACAGCCAAACCGACGCCCGTTTTTTTAGGAGAATGGGCGTATACAACGTCTACGTTAAGGCTATCGGTGAGGCGTAATGCGTCGAAAAGTTCCCTTGCCTGCGACATATCGTCAGCCTCGTCACCGTAAACTATTGTCGGTTTGCTGATTTTAGCTTTATCTTCACTAAAGCACATAGCCGCACAGTTTTCGACAGAGTGGTTTACATAATCACAAAACGTTTGACTATCTGCCTTTATAATAACTATTTTAGTTTTTGGAGAATAATGCTTATATTTCATGCCGGGTGATGAAACCTCAGCCACCAGCTCGTTCGAAAGAACAGATGAATCAATTTCAACTTTGCCGATTACGCTTTCAAGCTGCTCATGCGTGATTCCGCCCGGTCGAAGCAAGCGTTTATTTCCGTCGACAAGCGAAATTACGGTGGATTCCACGCCGACCGTACAATCTTTTGACATAACAACGGCGTCTATTTTTCCGTCAAGGTCGTCAACAACATGTTTTGCCGTTGTGGGGCTCGGTCTGCCCGATAAATTGGCCGACGGCGCCGCAAGCGGTAATCCCGAACAGTTGATAATTGCCCGCGCAACCTCGTTAGACGGCATACGCACGGCGACAGTATCAAGTCCCGCCGAAATTATGGCAGGTATTCTTTCGGTACGCTTAAGTACCATTGTAAGCGGACCGGGCCAAAAGGCGTCGGCAAGCTTTTTCGCCGTCTCGGGAATTTCGGCGGCAATTTTGGGCAAATCATTCATATCGGCAATATGCACGATAAGCGGGTTGTCCTGCGGCCGACCCTTTGCGGCAAAAATCTTTGCTACTGCGTCAGGGTCATATGCGTTAGCGGCAAGTCCGTAAACCGTTTCGGTAGGTATTCCCACCGTACCACCTTTTTGCAAAATTTCGGCAACCTCTTTTAATCCCATTGGGTTATCGTCGGTTGACATAATACTGATGTGTTTGGTTTCCATTTATTATTCTGCCTCTGATTTAAGTTTCTCCGCTTGGTCGGCGGTGATAAGCGCGTCAAAAATTTCGTCTACGCTTCCGTTAAGGATTTGCTCAAGATGGTAAAGAGTGAGACCTATTCTGTGGTCGCTGACACGACCTTGCGGATAGTTGTAGGTGCGGATTCGTTCGCTGCGGTCGCCTGTACCAACCTGAGATTTTCTTTCGGAGGCGATTTTGTCGGTTTGCTCCTTTTGCGCTTGTTCATATAGGCGGGAACGAAGCACCTTCATAGCCTTGTCACGGTTTTTATGCTGACTGCGCTCGTCCTGACATTCGACAACAAGTCCCGTCGGCAAATGGGTTATGCGTATAGCAGACTCGGTTTTATTTACGTGCTGTCCTCCTGCGCCCGACGCACGGTAGGTATCAACCTGCAAATCGGCGGGATTAATCTCAATTTCAACGTCGTCAACCTCCGGCAAAACGGCAACGGTAACGGTTGATGTATGAATACGGCCCTGAGATTCGGTGTCGGGGACACGTTGAACGCGGTGAACACCTGATTCAAATTTAAGTCTTGAATATGCTCCGTCGCCCTCAATCATAAAGCTGACTTCCTTATAGCCGCCAAGCTCGGTCGGATTTTCGTTAATTATTTCGGTTTTCCAACCCTTTGACTCGGCGTACATAGAATACATACGCATTAAGGTTGCCGCAAAAAGAGCCGCTTCCTCGCCGCCGGCGCCGCCGCGAATTTCGATAATAACGTTTTTATCGTCGTTAGGGTCACGGGGTAAAAGCAAAATCTTTATTTCGTCGGAAACTCGGTCAATAATATCCTTTGACTCGAGCATTTGCTCCTCGACCATTTCCTTGAAATCCTTTTCAAGGCCGCCATCGTCAAGCAAAGCCTTCGCTTCGTCAAAATTTGCTTTAGCGGCTTCATATTCGTGGAATTTATCTATAATCGGAGTAAGCTGTTTATGCTCTCGCATAAGCTTCTTATAACGGTCGTTATCGCTTATAACGGCGGGGTCGGTTAAACGTTCCGAAATATCGTTATATTTAGCCTCTACTTCTTTAAGCTTGTCAAACACAAATTAGTCCCCTTTTTCTTCGTTTCTTATAACTTTTTTGATGTTTTTTTCGCATTTTTGGCGTGTAACCATAACCTCGTGACCGCAACCGACGCATTTAATTTTAAAATCGGCGCCGATACGCAAAACGGAAAATCGTTTAACTCCGCACGGGTGAGGCTTTTTCATTTCTATTATATCCCCTACTTGAATATCCATAGTCACACTCCTCCCAGTTTATCTTTTAATAATACCCTTTTTAAGACAAAATTTCAAGGGGTTTAACCGTTATTCGTAAAAAAGAGCGAAGCCGCCCGAAAAACTCGGACGGCGATAATCTTTGAAAAATAAATATGAAAAGAAAATACTGGCATTGACGATGCTCAAATTATACGTTTTTAAATTTAAGCGATTGTTGATTTTTTCTTGTCGGGTAAGCTCAAACGGACTTGTTTTCGGGTCGGGTCGCAAACAAGCTGAGGTTCGCCGCCGTCAACTGTATCAGCGGTAACGGTAACCTTTTCAACC
>JBGVDX010000279.1:0-2491 GCA_045119575.1 Acutalibacteraceae bacterium | reverse complement strand
GACAACTTCCTTACGGAGTGTCTCCCTTTTCGGTGACTTTTTTCTTATTCGTTTGCAACGTATCTGTATTCCACTTCTTCGTCTGTTTTCATGAAACAGTCGTAACATGTTTCCGAGTTTTGCAACTCCGCGTTGTTGTTGTCGGTAAACGGGTCAAAATAATATGTAACTCCGTCAATGTCAACCGTAACCCAAGCGTGCATGCTGTTTCCGCCGGCTTCAAGTGAACGGTGACCGGTTACAAACTTAGCGTCAATGCATATATATTTAAGCATTGAGTAATATGTATATGCGAAATCAAAGGGGTTTCCTTGTTTATCGTTTAAAACTACGATTAAGCTCACCCAATTGGCGAATCCGTAATCGTGATATTCAACGTTTTTAATAATCCAGTCGTAGCAGGCTTTTGCTTTTTCGGTGTTTGTTTCTTTGCCTTTTGTAACTTCATTAACCGTATCTTTTAAAAGCTTTTCGGCGCTTTGCTTATTAACCTCAAAATCGTACGATTTTTCAAGGAAAGAGGTTGAAAACATATCGGTAATATCGCTGTCGCTGCTTACCGCTAAAAAGTAATCGGGTGTAGGCTCAAGTTGGTTGAATTTGGTTTCAATTTCAGTAAACTCAATCATCTGAGATGTTGGATTATTTCCGCTTGAAACGTCGGAGTCTTTATTATCGGAACATGAGCAAATTTGCAATAAAAAAATCATGCATAAAAAGATGCTAAATGCCTTTTTCATATTATCCTCCTAAAAATAGGTATATTAATATTATAATTCAATATTTTAATTTCGCAACATAAATTTATGCAATCATATTTGTTGCTTGTCATAAACTGCGTCATTTTATCATATTCATTACAAACAAATGAAGTGACGGAGGAATAATGTCATGCCAACAGCAACAAATATATATCAGGACATTGCGGCCCGAACAGGCGGCGACTTTTATATCGGTGTCGTCGGACCTGTCCGAACGGGAAAATCGACGTTTATTAAGCGGTTTATGGACAATTTGGTTTTGCCGAATATACTAAGTCCGGCTCAGCGTGACCGCGCAACCGACGAATTACCCCAATCATCGGCAGGCAGAACAATTATGACAACCGAGCCTAAGTTTATCCCGGAAACCGCCGCCGATATTACTATTGATAACAGCATCAATTTAAAAGTAAGACTTATCGACTGTGTAGGCTATATCGTGCCGAGCTCTCTTGGTTACATAGAAAACGATATGCCGAGAATGGTTGCAACGCCGTGGTTTGACGAGCCGATACCGTTCAATATGGCGGCGGAAATAGGCACGCAAAAGGTTATTAACGAACATTCCACAATCGGACTCGTAATAACAACCGACGGAAGCATTGGCGAAATTCCGAGGTCTGAATATGAGGAGGCCGAGGAAAGGGTAATTAACGAGCTTAAATCAATTAACAAGCCGTTTATTGTTCTGCTTAACTGTATGTATCCGCAATCCGACGAGTCAAAGCAAATCGCGGCGAATTTAAGTGAAAAATACGGAACTTCAGTTATGCCGGTTAATTGCATTGACCTTGGCGAAAATGAAATTAAAGATATCCTCGGTAATCTTTTAAAAGAGTTTCCCGTTAAAGACGTTACACTTAAAATGCCTTACTGGTTAAGCAGTATTGACAGCGAGCATTGGTTCAAAAAGTCGCTTTATACCGAGCTTCTTAAAATCGCGGGCAGGATAAGAAAAATTTCCGATATTTCGGATTTTATCGAACAACTTAAAGGTATAGAAAACATTGTTTCCGCCGATAAGCTTTCGATTGACATGGGTACGGGAAATGTAGAAACCGAAATCGGACTTAATAAGGAATTTTTCTATAAAATTCTTAATGAATTTACGGGGCTTAATATTTCGAGCGAACGTGATATTATAGAAACTATTATAAGTCTTGCAAAGTCCTATAAGGAATATCAGCGTGTGAAAAACGCTCTTGATGAGGTGGAGGCAACCGGTTACGGAATAGTAATGCCCGAAACCGAAGAGCTCTCGCTTGAAGAACCTGAAATAGTAAAGCAGGGTGGACGTTATGGAGTTCGACTTCGTGCAAGCGCTCCTTCAATCCACATGATGAAAGCGAACATTACTACCGAGGTAAGCCCAATTGTCGGCAGCGAGAGACAGTCCGAGGATTTGGTTATGTATCTGCTTAAAGAATTTGAAGAAGACCCCGTTAAAATTTGGGAATCCAACATATTCGGAAAATCGTTGCACGACCTTGTTAACGAAGGCTTGCATACAAAGCTTGCTCGTATGCCGGCCGACGCCAGAATGAGACTTCAGGAAACGATTGAGCACGTAATTAACGAAGGCTGCAGCGGACTTATTTGTATTATACTTTAAAAATCAAACGCCTGATTATTTCAGGCGTTTTTTGTCACCCAAATGCTGTTATAAAAATAATATGCATTGAGGTGATATAATGCAAAGATTTAAATTTATTTTAAGACGGTTTCTTATA
>JBGVDX010000278.1:0-6213 GCA_045119575.1 Acutalibacteraceae bacterium | reverse complement strand
TTTCCGACGGTCACAAAAACCGCAGCAAGCGCCGCAAGTATGGCACAAAAAACGATTTTCTTACTTTTTTTCATGTTTTAGCAACCGCCGCAACCGTCACATAAGCAGTTAAGGCAAATAAGCCCCTGACAAATGTCGCACATGGTACAACCCTGCATGTTACCGCCCGAACGATAGGGATTATAGCCGCTTCTTTGCGTGTTAATGTTGTTAAGTGCGGCACGGTATTCGGGGTTGCTGGGATTCATTTTATACGCGGTAGCGAAGTTGGTGTAAGCGTTGTCGTACCAACCGCGCTTATACTGAACGCTGCCGTTAAGATAGTACCATTCGGCGTCACGCTCGTTAATCGAAATCTCGTCGAGCATTTTTTGTGCCACTTCGAGGTTGTTGTTTTGTATATGCATTCGGATTTGGCTGAACTGCGGATTTTGGTAAGCCGAATAACCGCCGCCTGAAGAAGAATAATTCTTTTTACCCGACCTGCGCTCGTCCATAATCGCGTCGTAAGCCTCGTTAATTTCTTTCATCTTTTCGCCGGCAAGGTCGGACAGCGGATTATCAACGTACTTATCGGGGTGATACTTTTTCGCCAATTCGCGATATGCGTTTTTTATGCTGTCGTCGCTGTCGTTTTTTGATACGCCGAGAACTTCATAAGGGTCTCTCATTTTTCAGTATCCTTTCTGCCGCTCATTTTGCTTAGCGCGGTTTCGGTAAGTCCGATGTAAATAATATTTTTAAGTATTCCGTCGAAGCGTTTTAAATCGAGCAAATCGAGCGCCGCACCCGCCTGCGCCGAGCAAACGTTCATAGTCATAACGGCGCTTTCTTTTCCTGACGTTTTAAGCGGATTAAAGTTGCCGCTTTTAATATCCTCGTCAAGGTCGCATACAGCGTCTATAAGATATATCCATTTGCCGATACAGTAACCGAGTTGCGCCAAAATTCGCTTTTCGTTATCCTTATCGGAGCAAAGCGAAAATACCTCTTCCATGCCTTTTGCGGTCGGTTCAGCGGCAAGGTCAATGCCTGCGTCGGGATTTTTTTCTACCTTAGCTTGATATTCTACCATATTTTCTATGGCTTTTGCAACAAAAGGATATAATTTTACAGCCTTATCATATTTTCGCGAAAATTTAAGTCGAGCTATTTTATATCCAATCCGCTTTAAACCCTTTGTGTCGTTGATATTATCAATGATTTTTCCGTAAACGGCAATAAGCGAGGTTGCCGAAACAAAATCGAAAATATCGTCGTGTCCCGTCATGTATGTACATCTCTTAAACGGATTGTACACACAGGCCTTTTTAGCATATTCGGGGTCACTGTCGACAAGGGAAAGCATAAGCACCGCCAAAAATGTGAAATCATAGCTTAGCGTCATTCTTGCGATATGACCGTAGTTTTTACCCATTTTTTTGCAAAGGGTACAGTATGCCGCTTTATAGGTTTCGTGTTCGCAAACACGCAGCTGCCCTTTAAAGGGTTTAACATAACCGAACAAAGCGGCACCTCCTTAGTATTTTTACAACATTTTTTTAAGATACATTCCCGTGAACGAATTTTTCTCTTTCGCAACCTCTTCGGGAGTACCTACGGCAACAACGTTACCGCCGTGTGTGCCTCCTCCGGGACCGAGGTCAATTATATAATCGGCTGTTTTTATGATATCCAAGTTGTGCTCAATTACAACAACCGTGTTGCCGCTGTCAACTAATTCCGATAGTACCGCCGTAAGCTGATGAACGTCGGCGGTGTGAAGTCCCGTTGTCGGCTCGTCAAGCACATAAATCGTTCTGCCTGTCGAAACTTTTGAAAGCTCGGTTGCGAGCTTAACTCGTTGAGCCTCGCCGCCCGAAAGGGTAGTTGCCGATTGACCGAGTTTAACGTAGCCGAGACCTACGTCGAACAGGGTTTTAAGCTTTCTGTAAATCTTTTTATGATTTTCAAAGAAAACCATAGCCTCTTCGACCGTCATATCGAGTATATCAAAAATGTTTTTACCTTTATACTTAACCTCTAATGTCTCTCGATTATATCTTTTGCCCTTACAAACCTCGCACGGAACGTAAATATCAGGAAGAAAATGCATTTCGATTTTGAGAATACCGTCGCCGTCGCAAGCCTCACAGCGACCGCCCTTAACGTTAAAGCTGAAACGGTTTGCGGCGTATCCGCGCATTTTCGAGTCCTGAGTCTGCGCAAAAAGTTCGCGTATATCGGTGAAAACGCCCGTGTAAGTTGCGGGATTTGACCTCGGCGTTCGACCGATAGGCGACTGGTCAATATCTATAATTTTGTCAAGATGCTCTATACCTTCAATCTCGTCGTGGTCGCCCGCAAATGTCTTTGCTCTGTTAAGCTCATTGGCCAATTTTTTATACAAAATTTCGTTTATAAGCGAGGATTTGCCCGACCCCGAAACTCCCGTAACGCAAACCAACTTTCCAAGCGGAATTTCAACGTCGATGTTGTTAAGATTGTTTTGCCTTGCGCCTTTAATAACTATTTTTTTTCCGTTACCGTCACGGCGTTTTTGCGGCACGGGGATAGTCCTCCTGCCCGAAAGATATGCGCCCGTAACCGAGTTTTCACAGCTTTTGATATCTTCAACGCTGCCGGTACAAACAATGTTGCCGCCGTGAACGCCTGCGCCGGGGCCGACGTCGACTATAAAATCGGCGGCGTACATCGTGTCCTCGTCGTGTTCAACTACAATAACCGTGTTGCCGATGTCACGCAAATGCTTAAGCGTCGCAATAAGCTTTTCGTTGTCTCTTTGGTGCAATCCGATGCTTGGCTCGTCAAGAATATACATTACGCCCATAAGCGACGAACCGATTTGAGTGGCGAGCCTAATACGCTGGCTTTCGCCGCCCGATAACGTCGCTGACGAACGCGCAAGAGTAAGATAATCAAGACCAACGCTGTTCAAAAATCCAAGCCTTTCTTTTATTTCTTTTAAAATGCCTTTTGCAATAATGTTGTCACGTTCACTAAGCTCAAGTCGGCTGAAAAATTCCAACGCCTCGTCGATATTCATTTTACAACAATCGTCAATGTTTTTACCGCCGACCGTTACCGCAAGTGCAACGGGATTAAGCCTTGCTCCGTGACATTCGGGACATTCGCAGGAGCTCATAACCGTTTCAATCTCGGTTCTAACAAACTCGCTTGACGACGAAGTGTAACGGCGTTCGAGGTTGTTTATAATGCCCTCAAATGCGGTGTTATAATATCCGCCGCCGTAATCGGTTGTGCGCTCCATTTTAAGCTTTTTTTCGCCCGTGCCGAATAAAATCGCCTTTTGGCCCTCTTTGCTGATATCCTTAAACGGGGTATCAAGCGTAAAACCGTATTCTTTACCGAGAGCGTTATAATACATGGTCGCAATCGAGTTGTCTTTGTTTACCGAACTCCAACCGCTTGCTTGGATGGCGCCCTCGCGAAGCGAAAGCGACTTGTCGGAGACTACAAGGTTCGGGTCAATGCGCATAAAGGTGCCGAGTCCCGAGCATTTTGAACACGCACCAAACGGGTTGTTGAAGGAAAACATGCGAGGGGACAGCTCCTCAACACTTATGCCGTGTTCAGGACAGGCGTAATTTTGAGAAAAGGTAAGCTCTTTGCCTCCGATAACGTCTATAATAACAATTCCGCCCGCGAGATTTGCCGCCGTTTCAATCGAATCGGCAAGTCGCGAATGTAAATCGGGTTTTATAACAAGTCGGTCGATGTTGATTTCGATGTTATGCTTTTTATTTTTGTCCATTTTGATTTTTTCGGTAAGGTCGTAAATAATTCCGTCAACTCTTACACGAACAAATCCGCTTTTTTTGGCGCTTTCTAATTCTTTTGCATATTCGCCCTTGCGACCTCTTACAATCGGGGCTAAAACCTGAAACTTTGTACCCTCGTCAAGCTCCATAATGCTGTCAACGATTTGGTCAACCGTCTGCTGAGCGATTTCTCTGCCGCAAACGGGACAGTGGGGAATACCTACTCGCGCGAAAAGCAGTCTCAGGTAATCGTATATCTCGGTAACCGTTCCTACCGTAGAACGTGGGTTTTTGGAGGTTGTTTTTTGGTCAATGGATATAGCGGGGGAAAGCCCGTCAATCGAATCAACGTCTGGCTTTTCCATTTGTCCCAAAAACATTCTTGCATATGACGAAAGGGACTCAACGTAACGTCTTTGACCCTCGGCATAAAGGGTATCAAAGGCAAGCGACGATTTTCCCGAACCGGAAAGTCCGGTCATAACAACCAGCTTGTCCCTCGGAATTTCCAAATCGACGTTTTTTAAGTTGTGCTCTCTTGCGCCCTTAATTATAATTTTATCTACTGCCATTTTTAACCTCAAAAATATTATTTTCCTGACCTTAACTGTTCAATTCGGTCTCTTAAATATGCCGCATGCTCAAATTCAAGCAGCTTTGCGGCGTTTTTCATCTCGCGAGTAAGCCTTGCGATAAGCTGTTCACGCTCTGCGCGTGAAAGCCGTTTGCCTGTTTTCTCGTCCTTCGGCTTGCTTGAAATTTCAATGATATCTCGTATATCCTTCTTTATTGTAACCGGTTTTATGCCGTGTTCCTCGTTGTATTTCATTTGAATTTGTCGGCGGCGGTTAGTTTCTCTAATCGCGTTTTCCATCGACGGCGTAACGTTGTCGGCGTACATGATAACCTCGCCGTTTGCGTTTCGTGAAGCACGGCCGATGGTCTGAATAAGCGAGGTTTCCGAACGCAGGAACCCTTCTTTATCGGCGTCAAGTATGCAAACGAGCGAAACCTCCGGTATATCAAGCCCTTCACGTAAAAGGTTGATACCGATAAGCACGTCGAATTCGCCTGTACGCAGGTCGCGGATAATTTCCATGCGTTCCATCGTGTCTATGTCATGGTGCATGTATCTTACCTTGATACCCGTTTGTTCGATATAATCGGTTAAATCCTCCGCCATTTTCTTTGTAAGCGTTGTTACAAGCGTTCTTTCTCCGCGGCTTATGCGGATATTAATTTCGCTTATAAGGTCGTCGATTTGACCCTCAATCGGTCTTACTGAAATTTCGGGGTCGATAAGTCCCGTCGGACGTATAACCTGCTCAACAATGCTTTTACAGTGTTGTTTTTCAAATTCGCCGGGGGTAGCCGAAACGTAAACCGCCTGATTGATGTGACCGTAAAACTCGTCAAAGTTAAGCGGACGGTTATCGTACGCCGACGGCAAACGAAATCCGTATTCAACAAGGTTTTCTTTTCTTGCTCTGTCTCCGCCGAACATACCCCTGACCTGAGGCAGGGTAACGTGCGACTCGTCAACGAATAAAAGAAAGTCCTCGGGGAAATAGTCAAGCAACGTAAACGGAGTAACTCCCGCCGGTCTGCCCGATAAAACACGGGAATAATTTTCTATGCCTTTGCACATACCGATTTCCCGTAACATTTCTATGTCATATTCGGTACGCTGTTTTATTCTTTGTGCTTCAATAAGCTTGCCGTTTTGTTTAAACCATTCGGAGCGCTCAATCATTTCGTCGTAAAGGTTTTGCAACGCAACTGCCATTTTATCGGCCGGGACAATATAGTGAGATGCAGGATAAACGGCGGCATGAGCCAAAATCGATTGAATTTCACCCGTAAGCGCAACGAATTCGCTTACTCGTTCAATCTCGTCACCGAAAAATTCAACCCTAAGCGCAATTTCGGAGTTGTACGCAGGGAAAATTTCAACAACGTCGCCCCTTACGCGGAATGTGTTTCGGACGAAGTTTATGTCGTTGCGTTCATACTGAAGGTCAACAAGCCTACGCAATAATTTATCCCTCGACATCTCCAATCCGGGACGAAGCGATATAATCATGTTTCGGTAATCAATCGGGTTACCGAGTGAATAAATGCAACTAACGCTCGCAACTATGATAACGTCCCGTCTTTCGGAAAGGGAAGCGGTTGCGGCGTGTCGAAGCTTGTCAATTTCGTCGTTTATCGCCGAGTCTTTTTCGATGTAGGTATCCGTTCCCGGCAAATAAGCCTCAGGCTGATAATAATCATAGTAGGAAACGAAATATTCCACCGCGTTTTCGGGAAAAAACTCGCGAAATTCGGAGCAAAGCTGTGCCGCCAACGTCTTATTATGAGCAAGAACAAGCGTCGGGCGGTTTACCCGTTCGATAATATTCGCCATGGTGAAGGTTTTTCCGGAGCCGGT
>JBGVDX010000277.1:0-1079 GCA_045119575.1 Acutalibacteraceae bacterium | reverse complement strand
CAAAAAGATTACCGAACAATTCGGAGAGGTTAAATTCTTGTCCGATATCGGCGATGAAATTGCGTTTATTACCAAAGAAGGCGTTGAACGCGACCTTTTGAATAGTCTTGATAAAACCGGATTAAACGCTGAATCTGTTATTCATATTTTGTATTGATATAGAGGGGAACTGATTAGAAATGTCATTAATAGT
Source organism: Acutalibacteraceae bacterium (assembly GCA_045119575.1). Classification (GTDB taxonomy): domain Bacteria; phylum Bacillota; class Clostridia; order Oscillospirales; family Acutalibacteraceae; genus UMGS1976. The sequence goes on along the minus strand of JBGVDX010000277.1, from coordinate 886 downwards.
TCAAAAATTCGGTGGCAGCTCGGTTGCTAATCCTGAGCGTGTCAACCATGTTGCAGATATTATTTGCGACACCTACCGTAATGGCCACGACGTCGTTGTTGTAGTTTCGGCTCAGGGCGACACAACAGATGACCTTATCGAAAAGGCCAAGGAAATCAATCCTAACGCGTCAAAACGTGAAATGGATATGCTTCTTTCCGCGGGAGAGCAAATTTCTATTGCGCTTCTTGCAATGGCTATCGAAAAACAGGGATTACCTGTTTGCTCCTTGCTTGGTTGGCAGGCGGGTATTTACACCGACGCTATTTACGGAAATTCACGTATCAGAAGAGTTGATACCGAACGCATGACGGCCGAACTTTCAAAGCACAATATTTTGATTGTTGCGGGATTCCAGGGCATCAACAAATTCGACGATATTACCACTCTCGGCCGAGGCGGTTCGGATACAAGCGCCGTTTCTTTGGCGGTAGTGCTTAAGGCTGAAAAGTGCCAAATCTTCACCGACGTAGACGGCGTTTATACAGCAGACCCGAGAATTGTTAAAAATGCGCAGAAGCTTGAAGAAGTAAACTACAACGAAATGCTTGAGCTTGCAACCTTAGGCGCACAGGTACTTCATAACCGCTCGGTTGAAATGGCACAAAAATACGGGGTTGAGCTTGAGGTTCTTTCAAGTATTACAAATAACAAGGGAACAATAGTAAAGGAGAATGTCGAAGTGGAAAAGACAATTATCAGAGGCGTAGCAAAGGACGATAACATCGCCCGTATTTCAATAGTAGGACTTCAGGACGTACCGGGAGTAGCGTTTAAGCTGTTTGACCGTTTGGCAAAGAAACGTGTTAACGTTGACATCATTCTTCAGTCGGTAGGCAGAGACGGC
>JBGVDX010000276.1:0-6001 GCA_045119575.1 Acutalibacteraceae bacterium | reverse complement strand
TTCGGGATATCAACCGTGATATCGTCAAGCGCTACAAATTCATTATAGCTTTTTGTGTGAAAAATGCTGTCGAAAACTCTGCGCAAGGGAGAGGAATAAATTTTATACGCCTTTGTAAGGTTTTTTATTCTTATCGCATAATCCATAAAAATAATCCTCCCTTACAGTATATCGGCGAAATCGGGTTCAATTCTTTTGAATAAATAGCTGCCGATAAGGGCAATAACTATAATTTCCGCCCAAAAGCAAATTGTACCGCTAATATCGCTGAAGAACCAAGCATAGCCGCCGCTTAAATTGCCTAAAAAAGCGGCGTTATACACCTCGACTATATATGCAACGGGGTTAAGCCTTACGATATAATAAATAATCGTGTAATTCTTGACCTTTTCGATATCCCAAAGTATCGGAGATAACCAAAAAAGCACTTGGGTAAGCGATTTTATAAGATGTTCAAAGTCTCGGCTTATAACAACCAGCGCCGAGCAAATAAGCGAAATCGCCCAAATAAGCACAAAAAGACATATCATGCCGTAAATTATTTGAACAAAATTAACCGTAATGTATCCCGATACAGCAAAAATGACGGTTGCCACCGCGACCAAAATTGAGTGAACGAGAAAATGGTGCATTTCCTCGAATACGGGAATGGTCGGTATAGGGAAAACCGTCTTAGTTACAAGGTGCTTGTTGCGTCTAATGGAGGTGCCGCATTTAAGCCATGCTTCCGAAATAAAAAACCACGGCAAAATGCTCGCAATAAGCTTATAAATGTAGGGTACATTTCCGTCGTTGCCGCCCTTAATGCCAATGGTGATACCGAACCAGTACACAAGCACAAAAAGGACAGGCTTAACAAAGGCCCAAACCACGCCGAAGCTTGAACCGGAATATGCTTTATTAAGTTCAATCGCCGCCATGCTTACGCTTTGGCGAAAATTTTTGCAGTTTGTGCCGACAATGCTTGCCAGCGCTTTAAAAACGTTCATGTTAAATGTTCCACTTGAGTACCGTCTTAAACGGGTTTACAAGGTCCTTTTCAAACGAGGTGTAAATGTCCTCAATGCTGTTAATTTCAACCGTTTCGGAAATAATGCGTTCAACTCGGTTTAACGCCTTTTTGTCGCGAAGGAATTCTACCGCGTTTTCGAAATCGGCTCTGCCCGAACGGCTGCAGCCGACAAGAGTAAGCCCTCTTTCGAGCACCATTCTTGTTGCAATCGGCACTTCGTCCTCGGTAACGCCCATAAGCATAAGCGTACCCTGAGGATTAATGGTGTCAATAACCTGCTTAATGGCGTAATAGCTGCCGTTTCCTCCGCAACATTCAAATGCGTGGTCAACCCTAAAGCCTTCGGGCAGCTTGTCCGCCAAATATGTCTCATTTACAAACGAAAACATATTGAGCTTTGTCTCGTCCATACCTATAACGCAAATTTTTGCCTTCGGGAACTTATGTTTCAGTACAAGCGCCGTAAGGTAACCGAGCCCGCCGTCGCCCCAAATACCGATTTTGCCTATTCCTGTCTGCGCTGCGCGTTCAAAACGGTCGGCGGCATGGAAGGGGATAGTAACAAATTCGGTCATAGCGGCAACCTGCGGCTTAATTCCGTCGCAGGAAACAAGTCTTTCCGCCGGCAGGTCAACCAATTCGCGCATAAAACCGTCGGCACCGCTTGATGAAAAAACGCTGTCGAGGCGGTAATTTTCATATTCGCCGCTGACCTCTTCGCCAGGAGCGTTGGGTATTAAAACAACCTTTTCTCCGACCTTAAAGCGGTCGTCGGGGGAATAAACAACCCTGCCCATACATTCGTGTATGAGCGCCATGGGTAATTTTTTGCGTAAAATGGCGGCGTCACGAAGCCCGAAATAGTATCTTCCGTCGGCGTGACAAATCGACATATATTCGGGGCGTACAATAACCTTGCCGTTGTTTACGTCAATGTTTTTATATTTAACCGAAATAACCTTCGGTTTGATAAGCTGATAAATATAACTAATCAAATTAAATACAGCCTTTCACGTCTTATTTAATTACAAGCATCGCCTTTGCAAGCTGATAATCGCTGATGGTTGTAATTTTAAAGTTAAGAACCTCGCCGTTAACAAGATGAACGGGATGGTTTTTAAGTACAAGTATTTTGCAAGCGTCGGTAAGCGTAGCCTTTTCCTCGTCGGTGAGCGCCTCAAAGCTGCTTGTAAGCAACTTAATATTAAAGCTTTGAGGAGTTTGTCCCTGATAAAGGCGGCTGCGTTCGGGAACAACCGAAATAACCTTTCCGTCGTCCGAACGGACTATTGTATCGGTTGCGGGAACAACCGTGTCGCAGGCGCCGTATTTTAAAGCTGCGTCGATGTTGTCCTCAATAATTCTTTTTGTAACAAAGGGGCGAACGGCGTCGTGAGTAACTATAATATCGTCGTCTCCGATGCCGTTTAAACTTTCAATTACGTCAATTACGTTTGTAAGTGTACCGTTTCTGTCGTTGCCGCCGGCGCAAACAATGATTTTGTCGTTGTCGCCGATGTGCTTTGCGATAAGGTCTTCACAATAGGATTTCCAATCGGGGTTAATACCGATAATAACCTTTTCAAAACGGTCGCACATAAGCATTTTTTCAATCGTATGAATAATAATCGGCTTTCCGTCAAGCTCCAAAAACTGTTTCGGAACGTCGGTGCTGCCCATTCTGGAGCCTTTTCCGCCCGCAAGTATTGCTGAATATATCATATTATTATCGACCTTTCTTAATTTATTTTTCTTTATTAATGTTAGCTAAAAGCTCGCTTGAATGCATTTCTATGCGAGACATAAAATCTTTTCCTGCAATTTTTTCGATTTTAGCTACAAAATTGTTAATATGCGGCGGACGGTACTCGATACCGTGACAGTCGGAGCCGATATAACTTATTTTCTTTTCCTTTATCCACTTTTTGAGGGTGCGTATCGCCTTTTTATTTTCTACGAAATCGGCATTAATCTGTGCCGCATGGTTTAATGCGAAAAGCTTTTCGTAGGTTTGTTTGGGAACAAGGTTTACGTAACGGTCAACGTGAGCGAATATTATTTCAATTCCTTCCGCTGAGCATAAATCCTCAATTATACGGAACATCCAACTTTGCCATTCGTAGTATGGCATTTCAAGCAGCATAATGTTTGTTCCTTCAATACAAAGCCTGTCTAAACCGCCGGCTTCAATAAGGTCCATTGTGAGCAAAACCTCGGCGCCGAGATGAATTTTCGGCAAATCGAGCCCCTGCTTATTTATTTCGTCGGAAAGCGTTTTGTAAGCTTGGTTTCTTGCCTCTAAAAAGTCGTCGATGCTTTCGCTTAAGTCCATCATTTTAAAATGCGGAGTGGCGATTACGTCGGTAACCCCTTGCTCCTTAAGCATGGTAAGCATTTTGATTGATTCATCAACGCTTGTTGCGCCGTCGTCTATGTTAGGCAATATATGCGAATGTGTGTCTAATATCAACTGCGTTCACCTAAATCAATAAATTTAATAAAAAACAAAGCATGAGGCTTAACTCATGCTTTGTAATAAAATTTACGGTATGTTTTTTTTGCAAAGCAGAGCTTGATACTGCTGTAAATTTTAAACCGAAATATTTTCCGATTATTCGCCGTAGTTGTAATCGTAGTCGTAATATTTATAGGTTTTTCTGTAGCGGTATTTGTAGTTGTACTTGTAAGTTCCGTCTTCTCCGCTTGCGTCGTTAAGAATAAATCCGAGTATTTTCGCCTCCGCAAATCTAAGCGCGGAAACAGTTTTCTTAAGGTCGTCGTGGTTAGCGTGCCTTTCACGAATTGCGATAACGGTACCGTCAACCTTATCTACAAGCGCAAGGGCGTCACTTACTACCGCAACAGGGGGAGTATCAATAATAATAAAATCATAGTACTCGGAAAGAGTGTCGAGCAATTCGGTAGAGGCCTCGCTCAAAAGCAACTCTGCGGGATTGGGGGGGATAGGGCCTGCTGTCATGCAGTCAAATCCGTGAGTAGTTTTTTTGATAACCTCGTTAAGATTAACAAATCCGCTTAAAACGTTGCTAAGACCGGATACGTTTTTAATACCGAGATACTTGTGCACGGAGGATTTACGCATATCGGCATCGATAAGTAAAACCTTAGCCTTTGTTTGAGCAAAAACGATAGCAAGATTAACGCTTGTGGTGGTTTTACCTTCACCAACGGTGGAACTCGTAACGATAAAGCGCTTGCTGCCGCCGCGACCCGTAAGAGCGAAGTTGATATTTGCTCTGACCGCCTTGTAAGCCTCTTTAATCATAAACGGGGCCATATCATTGATTAAAATTGGTGCTCTACGGCCCTTATGCTTAATCGTTTTCTCTTGAGCACTGTTTTCAGTTGTATTTGTCGTAGTATTTGTTGTAGTAGGAATCATTTCGTCTGAGTGCTCCTTTTTTGTACGCTTTGTAATCCTTACCGCCACCTACATAGAAGTTAGGGATTACTCCGAGGTTGGAAATGTTGTATCGTTTTTCAACCTCGCTGGCCGACTTAATTCTCGTATCAAGGGATTCAATAATGTAAAGCAGGAACAAAACAATAGCAGCGCCTGCAACAAAAGCAACACATGTGTAAAGAGTAACCGGGGTAGAAGAGGTACCTACATGACGCGTGGCTTCAAACAAAAGAAGCGAGCTGTAACTAAGCCTTGAGTATTTCGGAGCAAGCTTTGCGTAGCTTTTAGCAAGCTTTTCGATAGCCGCTTTGTTTGAATTTGAAAGAGTAACGTTGATAATTAAGGTGTCATCTTCGTTGCTTATATAAATCAGGGAGCGAAGGTATTCGGGAGAAATTTGGCCTTCATAACCGGCGTCCTTAATAACCGCGTTTAACAGCTCGGTACCCGTAAGATATTTTTTATGGGTGTTGATTGAGTAAACGGCGTAGTTGGCCGCGCTGTATGCACCGCTCGGAGAAAGAGTTTCGGTGCTTTCGTTGTTCCAAAAGGTGTCAACGGTGAAGGAACAGCCGTATGTGTAGGTGGTATCTGCAATAGACGAAGTCGTCAAATATGCTACAACAGCAAAAATGACCGCTGCAGCAAGGGCTATAATCAGATTTTTTCTGATAAAAGCAAGAATTTCAACAACAGAAACTTCTTTCTTTTCCTGAACTACGTCTGTTCCGATTTGATTGTCCAATGCAATCCACCTCCAAAATATCGTATCAATTATAATCCAACATGCCAAAAAATGCAACAGTAAAATATAAAATTTACAAAAAAGTAAAAGTATAAATAATATTCTGTAAAACAGAGATTTAATAGAAAATACCTATCAAAATCAGTTCGTTTTTTACCTGCTGTAACGCCATTACATAATCACAATGCGTTCCACGCTGTTGCATATGCCTGTTTTTATATCAATGTCAAATATGCAACCGCCCATCGAACAAGGTCCTTCCGCGTTTGCGAAACGAACGGGCAGCTTGTCCTTCATTTTTTTGACGGCAAGCTCGGGTTTTACGCCCAATACGGAATTTATCGGCCCCGTCATACCGAGGTCGGTAATGAAACCGGTTTTTTCGGGCAAAATTTGTTCGTCGGCGGTTTGAACATGAGTGTGCGTGCCGAATACCGCCGAAACACGCCCGTCAAGATAATAAGCCAACGCTTTTTTTTCGGCGGTTGCTTCTGCGTGAATGTCGACAATAATGATTTTAACGCCGTCTTTTTTAAGGCGGTCAATTAATTCATCCGCCTTATCAAACGGGCTGTCAAGCGGTTCGGTGTATACCACGCCGAGCAGGTTTATAACCCCGACCTTAGTATATCCGAAGTCAATCACCGCGCAACCCTTTCCGTAAGCGCTGTCTGGATAATTCGCGGGACGGATAACACATTCGCTTTCGTCAAAAAACGGGTACATCTCGAATCGGCGGAATGAATGATTGCCGCCTGTGATAACGTCGGCGCCGCTATCTAACATATGCTTTGCTGAAACGGGAGTAATGCCGTTTCCG
>JBGVDX010000275.1:0-1253 GCA_045119575.1 Acutalibacteraceae bacterium | reverse complement strand
CGATATTGATATACTTTACGATGTTGATAACGATAAAAAGATAGCTGATATTTTCCTTAATTCCGGATATGAATTAGGACAAGTTGCCGCAAAGGACACTTCATACATTAAACCGCCCTTTTTGAACGTTGAAATGCATAGAACTTTGATGGGCGACCATCCCGAATTAGAGGGCGATTTTGCCGATGTATGGGATAGAGTTAAACTTGTCGACGGCAAAAAATTTTTGTATGAGATGACAAACGAAGATTTTTACGTTTATATGACGTCTCATGCCGCTAAGCATTTTTTAATGGGCGGTATTGGAATAAGATTTGTAACCGATACTTGGGTATTTAATAAATATGTCGGAGATAATTTAAACAGGGAAGAAGTTAACAAACGCCTCGATGAAATGGGCGTCTTAACATTTGATAAAAATTTAACTTCTCTTTCCGAGTTTTGGTTCGGTAACGGCTCCGCTGATAATGTCGTTTTATCACTTGGCGATTTTATTTGCGACTGCAATACCTTTGGTAAGGTTGAAAATCGACTCGCAACCCAACTTTCTGAAAACGGCAGCATCGGATTTATTCTTAAGCGAATATTTTTGCCTTATAATATCATGTGTAGCATATATCCCTCTTTAAAAGGAAAAAAGATTCTCCTTCCCATATATTGGGCAAAGAGAATCTTAAGGGGTGCGTTTAACAAAAATTCGAAGTTTTATTCGGAAAACCGAATTAAATCAGCGATTAGCCAAGAAAAAATTGACTCTGTTAAATCTCTTAACAGCGTACTCGGCTTTGACGATAAAAATATTCGTTACTAAAAAAATAAATCCGCTGTAAAACTACAGTGGATTTATTAATTTATTCTTTGTTTTGGGGTTCTTTTCTCATTTTTTGAATTATATCAAGAAGCTTGGATTTATCTTCATCTGAAAGCATACGGTAATTCAAGACGACATTTTGCTCATCTTTTTCCAAAATATCTACCGTAAGCATGTCCTTGGCGTTAAACATAACCGGGGCGCTTCTTAATACATTTGCGCTTGTGAGCATGCTGTCAATTGAAGTATTATAAAGTTTAGATAAACTCAATAGTGTATCAAGAGAAGGTTCACGAGCATCGTTTTCGTAATAAGTGTATGACGAACGGCTTAAATTTATTAAATCGGCAACCTGCTGTTGAGTAAGGTTTCTAACTTCACGAAGTATTCTTAAGTTAATGGAAAGGGTACTTTGGCAGTCAAGAATGCTACTATCCATTTT
>JBGVDX010000274.1:0-2054 GCA_045119575.1 Acutalibacteraceae bacterium | reverse complement strand
AACAGCTTCATCGGTAGCCGAGCCGAAATCGCCGTCTGCGCCGTATTTTCCGCAATCGTAGCCGTAGCCGATAAGCAGGGTTTGAAGCGCCTTTACGTTGTCGCCTTTACTTCCTTTTTTTAATGTTTCAACTGTCACTTCGACCGTCTCCTTTACTTCATCGTTATAATCAATGGAACAGTAACCCGCAATGTTGGAATTTGTGCGAGAATATGATTTCGCCGCAACCATTCCGCCGTTTGCGCTGTATCCCGATTTTGTCGTGTTTCCCTCTACGGTATACACCGTTGACGAGGTAACCTTTGTGATAATTCCGATATGCTTTCCGCTGCCCGAATCGTCTCGATTACCGAAAATGATAAGGTCGCCGGGCTTCGGCGTGCCGTCGCCTCGTCTTATCCATTTACCTTTTTTGGTATAATGCTTTCTTACCGACGGAACCCACGCCGTTTTGCCGCCGCCGTAAAAGAGTGGCGACGCTCCCGCGTGCTTAAACACCCACCAAACGAACTGGCAACACCAGGCCGTGCCGTTTACGCCGTATTCCTTGCCGTATTTTTGCTTGTTGGAATTTTTCGGCGACTCGGTAACGCCGATTTCAGCTTTCGCGATTTCGATAATCTTATTCGCAAATATCATCATCATTCCTCCAAATGTTCAGTTTTAAATCGTTGCAGTAATTCGTTATACTTTTGCTTTACTGCGCCGTTTCTATGTAATTCATTCACATAGGTATCACCCGCCGATATTCTCTCACTCAACGGCATTTCAGGTGTCATTATAACAAGACGAAGTATTTGAACATACTGTTCTATATCGTGCTTGTCCTTTTGTTTAACCCATTTATCCCATTTTCGTATGAATTTATAGGCGGTAGCCAATGCCGTGATTATAACGGTGCTTGATGTAATAACACTTGCCGATATAATCACGATTTCGATTAAATTCATCGGTTATACCTCCCTTTCCTCTGCCTTTATGCGTTCCACAAAGTCGTTGTATGCGATAAACTCGTCGGGCTTTGTGTCTCGCTGGCGTAGGATAGCCAGCTCGTCGTCTACCGAATATTTAAGCCTTATGCGGTCTACTACACGTTGCTCATACGGAATATTAAGCAGCTCGTTTTTCATTTCGGCAATTTCTTCCTCGGTAAGCGGCGTTTTAACGCCGTTGACACATTTATACTCACCCATAATATCTCACCCCGTAAATTTCAATTTTGTTGCCGGCGGAAAATACGCCGGTTTGTTTTTGTACTTTAATTCGGTCAATATATGGATAGTCGGCGGTTGTGTGCTTCGCTTGCATATACGGTGTGTATCTCATTATTTCATTTCCCGTTTTAGCCATGCCAACAGAATATGCTCTATATTGGCCTTTATATTGCTCAACAACTCCGTATGCTCTTTGCGTTCCCGATGTTGTAGGTGCTGAATTTTTTGTGAAATAGCTATATATTGCTGCCGGGAACTGTGTCGATTTTTCATCGCAGTAAGCGTACAAAAAGCCATAGCTGTTTTCGGCTTCGGCAACGTCCTGAATAACTACCGCCGACACCGCGGTTAATTTAAGCGGCGAGCCGTCCGCGAACTGTGTATACTCCCATGTTTGTGTTTCGCCGTCGCCCTCTATGGTATAAAGAAGCTCCCATTTACCGCCGTCTATGTCAACGTTTTTGCGAGCATAATACTTTTTATCCTCGGTAATATACGGCGATTCGGTATATGTCAAAAAGTTGTCATAAGTAAAATCGTTTAAGGCGCTGTAGGGAAGCAAAAATTCGTTCATGGCGGTTGTGTAATCTTCAGCAACAAAGTCCCACGGAATCGCGCCGAGATTAGAAAGCACAATGGATTTTTCGTCACGGGTTAAATCTTGTAGTATATCGTAGCGAATTGCCCCTGCCATAGCCGTTTCGGCCTCTTTAAGCGTTTCATTGATTTGGCTGAGCGTATCGGCCATGTTTTCGCGGTAAATTTCCACCTGCTCAACGATTGTGCCAAGGTCCTGCGCCGCCTTTGTTTCAGCCTCGTCGCCGTGAAAGCTGTCGTCAA
>JBGVDX010000273.1:0-9748 GCA_045119575.1 Acutalibacteraceae bacterium | reverse complement strand
TTAAAGTTATCGGTATTGTATTGGCGGCGGTTTTGGCAGTTGATATTATTTCAATGATAGTTGCGGTGTTGTTTTATCTTTAAGCTTTATGTACACCGCATTAAATACGCATTAAATACAAACGGCGGCAGGGAGAGTTAAGCTCCTTGCCGCTGTTTTTATATTAATCTGTATTTTTTAATTTGTTTTTATATCAATCTGTATTTTGCGGTAAGCACTTCCTCGCAATCATCCTCGGCGTTATCCGTAAACAGCTCACGCTCAAACGATATGCCCTTTTCTATCAAGCACAGTTCAAGAAAGCAAAGAAAAATGCCTATATCAATGCGGTTATAATGCGCTACCTTGCGGGCGGGCATAATTCCCCGTTTGCCGGGCTTTTTATAACGGTAAACCGTTAAAGATTTTTCTTCCGCCACGACCCTCCACGGTTGCGTGTTGCAGGCACTTGGCGTAAAGCGGACAATATTGCCTATTTCACGGTAATACTCGCCGTTCCATATTTCATCAAGCGGCTTTCTCTTACTTTTATACATATCCTTGCGGAATTTATCCTCTGCGACCTTGGCAACGGCTATCATAATAACAAAATCAAGGCCGTTATAGGTCGGTTCATCGGGCTTGCCGATACCGAACCACAATGTACCGATTCCAAGAGAGGCAAGGTAGAGGTCGAGCTGCTCCCCGATATAGCCTATATTTTGCAAATAATTGTCCTTTTTCTCGCTGTACAGGAGAATACAATACTCCTGACCGCGCTTACAGGTCGTTTGTTTAGCCGGAACTATTTTAATTGCCGTTTTAATATCACCGTAAAGCGGCTGAAAGGTTTTATACGCACTCTCTATGCTTTGCAGTTGGCGGTCGCTGATGTCCCCTGTATCGTGGAAAAAATGAAAGGATTTGCGTTTAAATATCATCGAAAAAAGGTTGTTATCCATATACACTCTCCTTTAAACTTATATGTAAAAGTATAGCAGAAAATACTTTAAACTTCAAGCCGATTTAACGTCAAACGAAAAACATTTATCGTAAAACGTTAAAAATGTATTGACAAACATTAAATTCGTGTTATAATACTATTGTCGAACCGGAAAGACACATATTAATTTTTTGGAGGTATATAAGATGAAAGGTATAATCACAGTTGGAAAAATCGTTACAAAAATACTGGAAGTATTCCATTGGGTCGGAGCGGCCCTTATGACAGCGGCAACCGTATGCTCGGCGGCGGCTCCAAATTGGGTAAAATACTTTGTCGGCTTTGACGCAAAAGAGTGCTGCGGAGCAAATCTTGAGGTGTATGGATTTGAAGTGAACGCCCCTGTCGTTAACGGAAACGCAGATATGACATCCTTTATGCTTTTTGGTATAGGTGCGACTGTCATTTTGGCCGTTATGGCAATGGTATTCCGCAATTTGCACCTTATCTTTAAGAAGTCCGAAAACGGAACTCCTTTCCAAAAGGATAATATCCGCATGATGAAGGAAATCGGTATTTTCACCATCGCAGTTCCTGTTATCGGACTTATTATGAGCATAATTGTTCGTCTTGTAACAGGCATAGAAACCGCGGAAATCAGCATTGATTTGGGCGGCATCTTTATGGGAATTATCGTTCTTTGCCTGACTCAGTATTTCGTGCACGGTGCCGAGCTTGAAAAAGACGTTGACGGACTTTTATAAGGAGGAGCTATGGGAAAAATCGTTTTAAGACTTGACAAAATGATGGTGGAGCGAAAAATATCCTTAAACGAGCTTGCTGAGCGCGTGGGAATTTCCAACGTTAATATGTCTAAAATCAAAAATAACAAAGTAACGGCAATACGCTTTGCCACCCTTGCGGCTATTTGCGAGGTGCTTGATTGCGAAGCGGGAGATATTTTGGAATATCAAAAAGAAGATTAAAAGTAAAAAACGCTCGGAGTTTATGCCCGTGCGAAATCAAGAAACAACGTAACAAATCCCCAACTGTATTAGTTGGGGATTTGTCGTAATGTGGCTTATTTTTAAAAAATTTATGCCGATGCATCCAGCATATTTATCCACTTTCTGCTTCGGAATATAATCAGCGTTATTCCAAAGCGCACACATTCTTCCAGCGACAGGATGAGATAGACATAAGGCATGGAAAGATGGAAAACAAACGCGGAAAGAAAGCCTAACGGCACACCGAAAATCCATGTTCCAATCATATCTATGTACATAATATATTTGGTTTTTCCGCCGCTTCGCAAAACGCCGCCGCCAACAATCATGTTTTGGATTTTGAAGGGCGCTATCAACGCATAAGCGAATAAAATTTGCTGTGTAACGCGTTTGACGGATGCCTCCACTTGATAAATCTCGACGTAAAGCGGACTAATCAGAACAATAACCGCGGATAGGAATACCGAACCTATAAATCCGTACAGCATCAGCTTTTTGGAGACGCGGTATGCTTCATCGCAGTCGCCTTTGCCCAACAGCTTTCCAATCAAAACCGCTGCGGCCTGAGAAAGTCCGCAAAGCGCACCTATCATCAAGCCCTGTACCGGATTGGTAAGCGTCATAGCGGCGCAGGCATCCGTACCCAAATGGCCGTAGATTGCAGCATATACATTTTCCCCAAGGCTCCATAGAAATTCGCAGGCCAACATCGGCAGGAGGATTGCCGCGTATTGGCTCCAATGAAAATTTTTGCCGCTAAAACGTGTATTTCCTGAAAGCGGAAAGGACGACCTTTTCCTCAAATACATTAAAAGCATTAACAGTAAATTAAGGGCTTGCGAGATGACCGTAGCGATGGCTGCGCCTTTTGCACCCATGGGAGCAAAGCCGAATTTTCCAAAAATCAGAGTATAGTTCAGGAACGTATTGGCTACGGCGGCGCAGACGCTGGCATACAGCGGGTAAGACGCCTTTTCCATGCACCGAAAAAGCGTTGCCATCATGGTTGAGCCGGCTATTGGAAAAAAGGTAGCGGAAATGATTATCAAATATTCGGCGGCCGTGGTCAAGGTGTCCTTATCCACGGTATACAGCCCCATAATGTTTTTAGAAAACAGTACACAGGACAAGGTAAATAACCCGGCTAACCCCAGCGCAAACATCAAATTCAAAAAGAAGCTTCTGCGGACCTCCGCTTTGTTTTTACTGCCTAAATATTGGGAAATCATGATTCCCGCAGCTGATCCGATAGCGGCAACAATTACGGAGAAAATTCCCGAGAATTTTCCCGCCAAACCAACTCCTGCAACGCTGACGCTGCCGAGCTGCCCGATCATAATTTGATCCACAACGCTGAAAGAAGATTGGAGCATTGATTGCAGCGCCGTCGGTATTGCTAAATTACATACTGTTTTGAAAAAGCTGCTGCGTTGCTTCATGCAAAACACCTCCATATGCTTTATGTTTTTATTGTAGCAAGGGTATTTACCGAACGCAAAGGTTAATCGCATAACCCTTTACAAAAATTAAAGGCGGTATTTATACGTTATGCATAAATACCGCTTTTTTATTTAGATAAAGGTCTTGTGCTTCCCCGTATCACAAGCTTAGTAGGGAGCATAACCTCGGTTTCAATATCCTTATTTTCTCTCAAATCCTGCAGCTTTTTGATAGCCAGCTTTGCCCGCAGAGCACCGTCCTGCTTTACGGTAGTAAGGGTTGGCGATACTATTTCGCACAGGGGGATGTCGTCAAATCCGGAAACGGATATATCCTCCGGCACACAAATCCCATGTTCATTCAAAAAACGTATTAAATCTATAGCATAGTAATCCGAAACGGCAAAAACAGCGGTCACACTACACAGCAGGGGCAAATTCTCACGATAGAATTGCCACCGTGCCTCTTTAAACATGGGAATTTGCAAAAACAGGGCGTTTTCGCATCCAAATCCATCCCGAAAGCCCTGCATCCGCTCGCTGTCGCAAGCAATGTTGTTGTCAGAAATGCACAGCGCTTTCTTATGGTTCATTTTTTTGAAATATTCGCCCATCTGCCGGCCGCCGCCATAATTATCTATGGTTATGTTCGCTAAGCGTTCCGGCTTGTCGCAGATACCATCGTAAATAACAAAGGGTATTCTCATATGGTTCCGCAGGTACATATAATCCTGTTCGCAAAAGCCGATTACCACGATTCCGTCCATGTTCCACATGGACGCAAACTTAATTATTTCCTCCGCATTCTTTGCCTTTTTAACCATCATAAATTGCCCATGGTCTTCAATTTCAGTAGACAGGTAGTTAAGCGAGGATGAAATGAAGAAATCGTCCAGCGTGTGTCCCTCGTATTTTTCGTGGTCATTAACAAAAACGCCAACAATTTTGGACGAATTCTGCGCTAAAAGGATAGCCGCCATATTTGGAATGTACCGGCGTTCCTCCAGCAGTTCCATGACACGTTTTATTGTTTCATCGGAAATTTTTTTGGTCTTGCCGTGGATAACATTAGAAACCGTAGCGGTGCTCAGCCCCACTTCATCAGCAATATCGCTTATTCTAACACGCTGCTCATCCATATAATGCCTCTCCTTCCCCGTTTTCTTTTATTGTATCTGTTTGAGTTAATATTGTCAAAGGTTAATCGCATAACCCTCTGTAAAAAAAGCGTTTTTTATCATTCGGTTAGCGGGTCAACGCAGGAAACAGTCACCCTTTTGGGCACTTGGTAACGGCGCTTTTCGTTTTTACATCTTTTTTTATCATTTTTATAATCCAATTGACTTACGTATATGTTTTGTGATAAAATACTAAGTGATATATAACAACCGCTATATAAAAGGAGGTATCCCATGCCACCGAAAGTAAGAATAACGAAAGAGGACATCGTCAACACCGCCGTTGATATCGTTAGAAGGGACGGAACGCAAGCATTAAACGCAAGAAATATCGCTTCGGCGCTGAACTGTTCCACTCAGCCGATATTTTCCAACTTTGCCACAATGGAGGAGCTGCATAAAGGGGTTGTAACCTCCGCCTACGAGCTATATCTCAGCTTTTTGCGGGAGGACGCTCAAAGCGGAAAATATCCCGTGTATAAAGCGTTCGGTATGGCCTATATTCGCTTTGCAAAGGAAGAACGGGAGCTATTTAAAATGCTTTTTATGTGCGACAGAAAGGGAGAAGAGCTAAAACCGACGGCAGACCGCGATGCATCCATTGAAATAATCATGAATTCCAACGGAATTACAAGAGAAAAGGCCGAACTGATACACTTGGAAATGTGGGTTTGTGTCCACGGCATTGCGACAATATTGGCTACTTCCTATTTATCGTTGGAACGGGAGCTTATCAGCGATATACTGACCGACGTATATCAAGGCATCCGTGCAAGACATTTACAAAAGGAGGAACAACAATGAATGCAATTAGCACCGAAAATCTTACAAAAAAATATAAAGACGTAATTGCCGTAGACAACCTCTGCCTCACTGTAGAAAGCGGAGAGCTGTTCTCTTTGCTGGGCGTAAACGGCGCAGGAAAGACGACAACAATTAAAATGCTGTCCTGCCTTACGCAGCCGACAAGCGGCGATGCTTTTTTGAACGGTAAAAGTATTCTCAAAGATACCGCCGACGTAAAATCCATAATTGCCGTATCGCCGCAGGAAACGGCTGTCGCTCCGGGCCTTTCGGTGCACGAAAACCTTGAATTGATGTGCGGCGTTCACGGATTTTCAAAGGCAAAGCGAGAGGCAAAAATCGACGAGCTGACTAAATTGTTAGGTTTAAATGAAATATGCAGAAAAAAAGCCGGAAAGCTCTCGGGCGGATGGCAGCGCAGACTCAGTATTGCTATGGCGCTCGTCAGTGAGCCGAAAATCCTGTTCCTTGACGAGCCTACGCTTGGGCTCGACGTTCTTGCCCGCAGCGACCTATGGGATATAATCCGTTCCCTAAAAGGCGCGGTAACCATCATTTTGACAACGCACTATATGGAAGAAGCGGAGGCTCTCTCCGACCGTATTGGTATTATGAAGGACGGAAAACTCCTAATTTGTGCAACAGCCAACGAAATCAAAGAAAAAGCCGATACGGATAATTTTGAAGAAGCCTTTATCCGTATTGTTAAGGGGGCGGCAAAATGAAAATGATAACAATTGCAAACCGTAATGCAAAAGAGATTTTGCGTGATCCGCTAAATTTGTGCTTTGGTATTGGGTTCCCCCTTGTTCTGATTTTGCTGCTTAGTGCGATTCAGGCAAATGTGCCCGTGGAGCTTTTTGAAATTCAGCACCTTGTCCCGGGAATTACGGTTTTTGGCCTTTCGTTCATGACGCTGTTTTCGGCAACCATTATCGCAAAGGACAGAGGCAGCTCGCTTCTTCAGCGTTTATATACCACGCCGCTGACCCCCGTTGACTTCATTTTCGGGTATACACTTCCAATAATGCCCATAGCAGTTATGCAATGCGTAATTTGTTATGTTGTCGCTGTTATTCTTGGGCTTGAGATAACGGTCGGTATCATTTATGCCGTTTTGTTTATCATTCCTGTTTCCATACTGTATATTGCTTTGGGACTGCTTTGCGGCAGTGTGTTTACCGATAAGCAGGTCGGCGGTATCTGCGGCGCGTTGCTTACCAACCTTTCTGCGTGGCTTTCCGGCATTTGGTTTGACTTGGAGCTGGTGGGCGGCGCATTTAAAAAGGTGTCCTATGCGCTCCCGTTTGTTCACGCAGTTGAAATGGAGCGTGCTGTGCTTGCCGGCAACTTCGGCGAAGTATTCCCCCATTTGTGGTGGGTGTTGGGCTATGCCGTTGTTGCTCTTATTGCCGCCGTATTGCTGTTCCTCAAACAAATGAAAAAACAATAACCGCATATTATTGTGTAATTTTTCGCATAAATGCCTTAGCGGCGGCTATTGTAGAATTTACGGTCGTAGCCCGTGTTTACAGAAGCGGTACGGTCGCCGTGAACCGCAAGGGCATTTCCCCGAATTAATGCAGATTTTTAACGATAAATAAACGGCACGATTTAGGTTTAAGCGCATTTCATTTTTTATATCCCCTTGAAATTTATAATCTTATGTGCTAAAATATCTACATTAAAAAAACAGTAGGCTTTCGGAAGGCTTAATTCCCGCAACCTACAGTATACTCACCATCTTGTTATAAGAAAGGGAAATGCAAAATGAAAACTCTTTACACCGGCAAAACCAAAAACGTAATGTTAGACGAAGAAACTAACATCGTCAGCCTGTTTTTTAAAGACAGCGCAACCGGCGAAAACGGCGTATTCGATCCCGGCTCCAACAGCGTTGGCGGTTCAGTAGAAGGCAAGGGCAAAATCGGCCTTGCCATCTCCAAGTACTTCTTTGAGGTTATGGAGAAAAACGGCATTCCTACCCACTACATCAACGCCGATATCGACAAGGGACTTATGCAGGTTCGCAACCTCACCGTTCCGAAGCTTGAGTTCGTTCTCCGCTACTTCACCGCAGGCAGCATGTGCCGCCGCTTCACCCTTGAAGAGGGTATCCCCTTTGACCCCGTTTACACCGAGGTTACTCTTAAAGACGACATTCAAGGCGACCCGCTTATCAGCGAACGCATTTGTATCATGAAGGGCCTTCTTAAGGAAGGTCAGTATGACGAGGCTCTTGACATTCTTGCACGCGTAGGCGAAGTTCTTAAAAAGGAGCTTGCTCCTCTCGGCCTTACCCTTATCGACTTTAAAATCGAAATCGGTTACGACGAAAACGGCAAGATGTACGTTGCCGACGAAATCACACCCGACATCTGGCGCGTTTGGGACGAAAACGGCAACATCCCGAACCAGATTGACTGCGCTAAAATGTTGCTCGAAAAAATGGGCCTTTAATTTTTCATAATTTTAAGCCTTATGCCACCGAGCAATCGGGTTGGCTTTTAAAAGAACAAAACATATATTCTATAACAAACAAAACGCCTTTCGCTTTCACCTGCGAAGGGCGTTTTTTTACAAAAAAGACTTTTTGAATAATTTATGCTGCCTTTTTTGCCCTTTTAGCAAGTACCAAATTAAAATATCGGTTTTCGAAAGAGGTTTTTATAAATATTCGGTAAAAATAATTAAAAATATTGAAATGAAATATCTTGTGTGCTATAATAACACAGTTAAAAAATCCAATTATAAAGGGACTGACTAACTATGGAAACCAGTAACAGAAGAGTAGGTACTGTTTCGCGCGGTATCCGTTGCCCCATCATCCGTGAGGGTGACAATCTCGCAAAAATTGTTACCGACAGCGTTATTGAAGCAGCAAACAGTGACGGCTTTGAGCTTCGTGACCGCGATGTTATTTCCGTAACCGAGTCAATTGTCGCCCGTTCTCAGGGTAACTACGCTTCGGTTGAGGATATTGCGGCCGACGTTCGCAAAAAGCTTGGTGGCGAAACTATCGGCGTTATTTTCCCCATTCTTTCCCGTAACCGCTTTGCAATTTGCCTTCGCGGTATCGCTATGGGAGCCAAAAAGGTTGTACTTATGCTCTCCTACCCCTCCGACGAGGTTGGAAACGAGCTTGTAAGCCTTGATAAGCTTGACGAGGCGGGCGTAAACCCCTATTCCGACGTTCTCTCGCTTGAACGTTACCGCGAGCTTTTCGGCAAAAACGTTCATGAGTTTACCGGCGTTGATTATGTCGAATATTACGGCAACCTCATCCGTGAAGCGGGCGCCGAGGTTGAGATTATTTTCGCTAATCAGGCAAAGGCTATCCTCGATTACACCGACTGCGTTCTCACCTGCGACATTCACACAAGAGCGAGAACAAAGCGTATCTTAAAAGCCGCCGGAGCTAAAATTGTTTGCGGTCTTGACGATATTCTTAACGAGTCGGTTAACGGAAGCGGCTTTAACGAAAACTACGGTCTGCTCGGCTCCAACAAATCGACCGAAGAAAAGATTAAGCTTTTCCCCCACAACTGCCAGCCGCTCGTTCTCGATATCCAGAAACAGATTTTCGACGCAACCGGCAAGCATGTTGAAGTTATGGTTTACGGCGATGGCGCTTTCAAGGACCCGAAGGGTAAAATTTGGGAGCTTGCCGACCCCGTTGTTTCCCCCGCATTTACCGACGGACTTATCGGAACTCCGAACGAGTTAAAGCTTAAGTACCTCGCCGACAACGACTTTAAGGATTTGTCGGGTGAAGAGCTTAAAAAAGCTATTTCCGACAGTATCCGCGCAAAGCAGGATAACCTTGTAGGAAACATGGCGTCCCAGGGTACTACCCCGCGTCAGCTCACCGACCTTATCGGCTCGCTTTGCGACCTTACCAGCGGCTCGGGCGACAAGGGTACCCCCGTCGTTCTTATTCAAGGCTATTTCGACAACTACACCGACTGATAAAATTAAACGCTCTCCTATGGTGGCGCACTCCGTAAGGTAGTGCGCCACAGTTATATTCGTGCAAAGCACGAGCGATATATCTTCGATGCGATATGCGGTAAATCCGCGCGATATACGGCTTTCGCCGCGAGAAAAAGCACGAATATAATATCGCAAAAGCCAAGGCTTTTATATCGCTTTTGCCGAATGGAAAAAATATCGCTGCGAGACCTGTCTCGCAATATCGCCTATTGCGCTCGTTTTTGAGATAGGTATTAATTTTAAATATTCAAACCACGATGACACTTTCGCTCTTGCGCAAAGTGTCATTTTTATCTAAAAAAAGAGAGGCTACTTCTTCACGAAGCGCCTCTCTGAAGGAGCGTTTTTTTGTTGCGTTCAATTTTATTCCGAAAAGTTATTCCGAAAACATTTCGGTCGATAAAT
>JBGVDX010000272.1:0-2026 GCA_045119575.1 Acutalibacteraceae bacterium | reverse complement strand
GCTTGCGTTTAACTTCGGAATGGCTTTCCCGCTTGTAATGGCCTTCTTGGTATTAATCGTGCTTACGTTCTTAATCGGTTTTGTTTTCTTTGTAATAATGTACGCGGTATATCCGCCGATTAAGCGCGTTGTAATTGACCCGTATTACGCCGAGCATAAAGAAGAAACATCTGAAATGCTCAAAAAAGGCTCTAAAACCGCAGTAAACGATGAAAACATAGAAGATATGTCAAAAGACGTTGCTGATGAAGAAGATTCGCAGGAAAGCGAATATGTTTATCATAACGGACGAATGGTACACCGCTCCACATTAGAAAGCGAAAGTTTATTTAAAGACTAAAAGATTAAAAAAGTCATCGACCTAATTCAGGTCGATGACTTTTTTATAATATTAAAACTCATCAAAATATAAACAGTGCGGCGGCGGGGAAGTAAAGCTTACTTTTTCGCCGTTGTTATCATAAAAAGATAGGGAATGAGACCATAAGCAAATATTATCTGAAGGTATTTTACTTCCGTAACGGCGGTCGCCAACAAGAGGCATTTTCCTCGACGCAAACTGTACCCTGATTTGATGAGTCCTACCGGTTATAAGCGAAATCTCAACTAAAGATAGCCCGTTTTGCTCACTTAACAAATTATAGTTTAAAACGGCCTCTTTAACGCCTTTTCTCATACGCTTGACAACATATGACTTGTTTTTAAATGAGTCTTTAAACAGCAAATCTCGCATTTCTCCGCTGTTTTCGCTCGGCTTGCCTTCGATAACGGCAAGGTATTTCTTTTCAAAGGTGTGATCAGAAATTTGCTTTGATAGTAAAGCGGCTGTTTTTCTATTTTTGGCGAAAACCATTATGCCGCCTACAGCATTATCCAAACGGTGTACACAGAATATTTCTCCGCCTAAAGCCTCGGTTAAAAGCTTTGGCATATCATGCTCAGATGATATGCCAAACGGTTTAATACATATAACGTAATTTTCGCTTTGTTCGATTATATCAAACATTTTAAACCTCTTTATAAAACACTTCAAGGATAAGCTTATATAACTTTTCGGAATCGGGAGTAAAGTAAGCGTGTTCACCGTCGGTGTCAATTGTGCCTTCAATGTTTCTAAAATCAATTTCGTTTGAACCGCTTAAAAATACCGACGCAAGGAAAGCAATTTTGTCAACAGAAAGATTGTTAACCGAGTAACCGTTAATTTTGTTATAAAGATTGATTGGCGTGCTTATATCTTTCTTTGTCATGTCAATAGCCTTCTTTGAGAAGGATTTGAGGTAGTCAAGCTGACGGGTAATTCTGTACGCGTTTGACTCCGTAACTTTTGTGTTACGGTATTGAACGTATTCATACGCTTCATTTCCGTATAAAACGGTAGTTTTGCCGGTCTTTTTTGACCAGTCTCGCGTGTATGCGGGCACTTCAACTCCGCCGACAGCATCGTTTAATATTGCAATTGCTGAATAATCGACTGCCATATAGGTGTTGATCGGTATTCCGCATAAAATGTTAGATGCGGACCAAACACAGTTTTCGCAGCTGAGATTTTTTCCGTCGCCGTATGCATAAGAAAGACACAGCTGGCCGCCCTCTGTTCTTATATAATTTCCTTCTTTTGAATAGATTTTGATATCTGTCCAAGTGTCTCTGGAAATGCAAATTACAGTTGTTTTTCCGGTTTTTGTGTCAATAACTGCTGCATAAACAGCATCCGCTTGTCCGTTTCTTCCGTTAATTGACGTATTATCAATATCTTTTTTGTCAACGCCCATAAAAAGTATTGTTGTAATATCTTCGTTATAAATATACTGTTTATCTTCATACGAAACAATTCCGTTTGCGTCTATAACAGCGTCAATATCGGGCGGTACAACATGGATATTAGGATTTTTTAGCATTGCTGATTTGCCTATAATAAGCATAAATGTAATTACATTAAGAAAAGCGATACAAATTACAAGCAGAACAGAAAGAATTATAATAATAGCCTTTTTGGCGCCTTTGAGCAGTGCTAAATATACAA
>JBGVDX010000271.1:0-1937 GCA_045119575.1 Acutalibacteraceae bacterium | reverse complement strand
AAAGGACAACTATCGTCTTGCCCTCGTTTTCGGGGCGTGTTGCAACTTCGATAGCCGCTTTTACCGCCGCACCCGACGAAATTCCGACCAAGACACCCTCGGTTTTACCGATAAGGCGGCCCATTTCAAAGGCGTCGTCGTTTTCTACCGTTACAATTTCGTCGTAAATTTCGGTGTCCAGCACCTCGGGGATAAAGCCCCCGCCGATACCCTGAATTTTATGGGCGCCGCCGACACCCTCCGACAAAAACGGCGAGCTCGCCGGCTCCACAGCGACGATTTTTACGTCGGGATTTTTTTCCTTAAGATATTTCCCGACGCCCGTAATCGTTCCCCCCGTGCCAACTCCCGCAACGAAAATATCAACCTCTCCGTCGGTGTCGGCGTAAATTTCGGGGCCGGTTGTGTCGTAATGTGCCTTTGCGTTGGCGGGATTTACAAATTGGCCCGCAATAAAGCTGTCGGGAATTTCACGCGCCAATTCCTCGGCTTTCTCAATGGCGCCCGCCATGCCCTTTTTACCGTCGGACAGTACAAGCTCGGCGCCGTAAGCCCTCATGATTTGGCGGCGTTCAACCGACATCGTGTCGGGCATAACGATTATAAGGCGGTAACCTCTTGCCGCCGCAACCGAGGCAAGCCCGATACCCGTATTGCCGGAGGTCGGCTCGATTATAACCGAGTTTTTCGTAAGCTTTCCCGTTTTTTCGGCGTCGTTAATCATGGCAAGCCCGACCCTGTCCTTGACCGAGCCGGCGGGATTAAAAAATTCCACCTTCGCAATCAGCTTCGCTTTTAAATTAAACCGCTTTTCGATGTTGGTAAGCTCTAACAGGGGCGTTTTTCCGATAAGCATATCGGCAGATGTATAAATTTTAGCCATAAAACCGTCTCCTGATTGGTTAAATACAAAATTATTATAATATATATTTTTATTTCTGTAAATAATTTTGTTTTCGGTTGCAATTCGATATAGCATCTGTTATTATTTATAAAAATTCCGCTAATTCTTGAAGGTGATTTCAATGTCAAGCGTAACCCTTAAACCGGACGGACTTTATATTGACGGCAAACGCTTTAATATGCTTTCGGGCGATATCCATTATTTTAGAATTTATTCGGGCGGACTCAAACGCCGTTTGGAGCTTGCAAAGGCTTTCGGGCTTAACACAATTCAAACATATTGTCCGTGGAATTTACACGAGCCGAAAAAGGGCGAATTCAATTTTTCGGGTATGCTCGATTTAAAGGGATTTTTGGAGCTTGCCGACGAGATGGGCTTTAAGGTTTTGTTGCGCCCGTCACCTTACATATGCAGCGAATGGGATTTCGGCGGCTTGCCCGCATGGTTACAACACGAGGAAATGGTTGTGCGTTCCTCCGACGAGCGTTATTTTACCCATGCGCGCGATTACACAAAGCGTATTTGTAAAGAATTTGTGCCCTATCTTGCGACCAACGGCGGCCCCATAATCGCCGTTGCGGTTGAAAACGAATACGGCGGATACGGTTACGACAAAAAATACATGAACGATTTGGCCGACGTGCTGCGCGACAACGGCGTTGACGTGCCCCTTTATACCACCGACGGATATTTTTGCGATATGTTTGAACGCGGCTGCATTGACGGCGGCTGGGTAGGCGTAAACTACCGCAACGAAAGCTCGGTTGCGTTAAACGCGCTTCGCAAATTCCAACCCGACAAACCCGCTTTTGTCGGCGAATTTTGGTCGGGCAGAGCCGTTCACTGGTGCGAGAATTTTAAGCGCCGCGACATAAACGAGGTCGCCGCAGGGTTTAAAGAAGGCCTTGAGGAAGGCGCTTACATGAACTTTTACATGTTCGCGGGCGGCACAAATTTCGGGTTTATGAACGGTGCAAACTACGGCGTCACCTTTAGCGCTCCCGAAGGCACGCCTAACCGCTATATTCCCATG
>JBGVDX010000270.1:0-9256 GCA_045119575.1 Acutalibacteraceae bacterium | reverse complement strand
CGTTTAAACAGTTGCAAAGTAAACTGAACTGGGCGCCGATGTTAATGCTCTCATTTTCGGAGATGTTAATTTCGCTGATTTTGTATTCTTGTAAAAGCCTTGACAAATCATAGTTCGGAGCCGACGGATTAAGCAAATAAGCCGCAAGCGTGCAGTCAAATACAACGTTTAAATTTAAGTTGATATGATAAAGCTCTTTTGAATCATAAACCCTTATTTTCTTGTCTCCGATTGAAAACAAATATTCGTCATCATATTCGGTTGCGGCAATTTTTTCGCCCGATACAAGAACAATGTCGTTTTGGTAATAAATAAGGTCAATAACTTCTTCGCCGATGACATCATTTACCGAAACAATTTTAAAGCTTTGTTTTGTCTTTGCTTCTGTTTCGGCTACTTCAACTCTCTCGTTTTCAAGACCCATTCGTTCAATAAGCTTAAAAAGCTCCAAATCGGCCAAAGCGTAGGCAAGTTTTCCGTTGTCATGAGGCTTTACGGTGTAATTTTCGATATTTGTATCAATAGGTACTTCGCAACAAATTTTGCCTAATTCACGGGATAAAAAGGCGTTATCTTTATCGCTGATAAGCTTAGCTCTGACGCCGTTTTTAATTTCACTTGAGTCGATATTTTCATATATATTTTCAAGGGTTTTAAAGATGTTTATAAGAGCAACGGCTGTTTTTTCTCCAACTCCTGCAACCCCAGGAATGTTATCCGACGTGTCGCCCATTAAAGCTTTTACTTCAATAAGCATATCGGGAGTAAGCCCGTTGTATTTTTCGGCAATTTTATCGATATCGTAACGGACAACTTCGGGTTTACCCATTACCGTAGCCGTAAGCAAAACGTTTGTATTATCTCCAACAAGCTGAAAAGAATCACGGTCGCCGGTAGCGATATAACAAAAGTTGCCTGTGTTTTTACAAGCGGCAGACAAGGTGCCGATAATATCGTCAGCCTCGTATCCTTCTTTTTCGATAATCGAAATACCCATAAGCGTAAGAATTTCTTTTAATACGGGCATTTGCTGGGCTAATTCTTCGGGCATGCCCTTTCTGCCCGCTTTGTATTCGGAGTACATTTTATGACGGAAGGTCGGCGCACGCAGGTCAAACGCAACAGCTATTGCGTCGGGTTCGCATTCACCGCAAATTTTAAGCATCATATTAAGAAAGCCATAAATACCGTTTGTAAAACGTCCGTCTTTAGTTGTAAGCAGACGAATACCGTAAAACGCACGGTTTAAAAGGCTGTTTCCGTCAATTACAAGCAATTTCATTTTACTTTCTCCTCATGACACATTTATCTTTTAATTTTACAACATTTATACCAATTGTTCAAGTAAAATAAAAAAACAGCGGAGTTTCCGCTGTTAGATTATTAAAATACTGAATTTGCGTTGCTGACTACGTTGCTTACTGAGTTTTCAGCGTCGCTCATTAATCCGTCGACCATGCCGCTCTCAGCATCTGAAGTAACGTTACTTGTAATATTATCGCTTGTAACAGTATCGCTGATAGTTGAGTTTTCAATGCTTGTAGAAGAAGAAACGTTACCGCTTTCGCTGTCAACGTTGCCTCCGCCCATACATGATACAAACGACATTACTATTGTCATAACCAAAATTGCTGTTAATATTATTTTACGCATTTTACTAACCTCCGTATAATTTGGTTGTTAGTATTTTGCCTCGAAAAAATCAGATTATTCACTTGAGTATGACGAAAATGATGAGTCAGTAATTAAAGTTACCGTAACATCTCTGTCGGTGCCGTTAATTTTACGTATGGTAAGCTCAACGCTTTCGCCCGCAGAATGACCCGCAAGACAATCAAGCATTACCTCTTCCCTGTTTATTTCCATACCGTCTATGGCTATTATTACATCTCCGTTTACGAAATCTTTTCCGTATAAATCGCTGTTGCTGTTTATTAAATCAATTCTAATACCGCTAATACAGTTATTTTGAATTGCATATACCGGAGAAATATAATTGTAAGATATTCCAAGCGCAGGTCTATCAATTATTTTTCCATGCTCAATTAATTGATTTACCGCCTTGCTGACTGTTTTTGCAGGCAAAAGGTAACTCATTCCCTCAACATCGAGAGCAACCGTTTTGCTGCAATTAAGAGCAACGATTTTTCCGTCGACAGCTACCGGTCCTCCGCTATCACCCGGGTTTACGGAGCAGTCGGTACGTATCATTTTAACCGACTTTGAACTTCCGTTTGTCTCAAACACAAATTCGGAAACTATCCCCTTAGTAACACTTCCCTGTCGGCCGATAGAATAAATTTCGTCGCCCTTTCTCAGCTCTGTTGCAGTATCAAATTGGCAAAAAGGTAAATTATCTGCATTAATTTTAATTACAGAGATATCATACTTACTGTCGCCGCCGATATATTCTGCATTATATTGATTACCTTTTTGGTCAAAAACAAGTAAAGTAGGAGCTTTTACATCTTGATAAATATGGTCATTTGTAACTATATATCCGTTTGAAGAAATAATTACTCCCGTCGCCTCGGATAAATATTCGTTATTGAAAACACTGATACTTACTGTCGCCTCAATTATATCGGTAAGCTCTTGTTTGCTGTTTTGATTTACACTTGTTATTACGTTAGTGTTACTTATAGGCTCGTTTTTGTTTCGCATTTCATAATTTATTGATGAAAGTCGATAACCTATAATTAAAAACAAAAACGACATAATCATAAGAATTAAAAAATAAATAAAAAATCTCACCCTGCTTAAAGCGGGACGCTTTTGAGCAGGAAATGAGATTGTTTTATCATTTAGTGGTTTTATATTTGATGAAAAAGAATTGATATTTTCGAAATTCGAATTTTGAGTCAAGTCAACATCTCCAAGCGGAATTATTGTTTCATTCCGTTGTTATTCGGCAGTGTTATTGAAAAGCTTGTGGACTTTCCGTACTCGCTTTCCACTGAAACTTTGCCGTTATGTATGTCAACTATTGACTTAACAATGTGTAAACCCAAACCGAATCCGGTTTTGTCCATTGAACGGGATTTATCCGACTTATAAAAACGCTCAAAAATATGCGCTAAATCATCTTCGCTTATCCCCTCACCGGAATTTGTTATTTTTATTTTTAAATCGTCAGCGGTTTTATCAATACTGACGTCGATTGTTCCGTTTTGAGGAGTAAACTTTATGGCGTTGTCAAAAAGATTATAAATTGTTTGATATAAAAGGTCGTAATCGCCGTATAAATACGATTGCGGAACATCTTCCATTCCTGTAATTTCAATGTTTTTGCTTTCAATTTTCATAGAAAAAGAAATAATAATACGACAAATTATTTCAGTCATATCAACCTTTGAATAAGAAAGCTTGGTTTGTCCCGATTCAAGCTTAGATAAGCTTAACATGGCATTAACCATCGACGAAAGACGTTTAACCTCGTCGGAAACGATAAGCAAATATTTTTTGTTTTGAGACATTGGTATTGTCCCGTCCAAAATACCGTCAACAAAACCGCCGATTGTGGTCATAGGCGTTTTAAGCTCATGAGATACGTTAGAAATAAAGCTGCTTCTCATAACTTCAAGCGATTGCACAGACTTTATCATTTCGTTAAACGATTGTTGTAATTCGCCTAATTCGTCCTTGCGATTAACGACAATTCTATGAGAATAATCGCCTTTCGACATCGCCTTTGCCGCCATCGACATTTGAACCAACGGATTAACCAGACGGTTTGTTATAATATAAATAATTATAAACGCAATCAATAATATCGCTATACCGCATACAACAAATATATGAATAATTTTAGATAAAAAATCAGCCTGTGTATTAGTGTCACACGAAATAAAAACCGCTCCGTAAACATCGTAATATCCCGTAATTGACATCGCAACCGTATAATGGTCGCCGGAGTATATTCCGCCAAGATTACCGGTTTCGGAATAATATCCGTCGGTCATTACTGTTTGCATAATTTCGCTGTTAATCGTATGCGCAATATGGACACACTCGACGTTTTTTCTGTTATCGCTGCACGAAAAAGTGTTACCGTTTACGTCGATAAAAAATACTACTGAATCGCTTGTTTCGGCTATGGCGGCGCCGGTTCGGCTGATTTCAAGAGTATAGTTGGGAGAATTAACCGTTTCTTTGGCAACGGCGGTTAAAGCTTCAACGTTACTGTTAAGCATTTTGAACTTTTCCGATGTCCAATATCTTCCGACGAAAAACACAGAAAATGAAATAAGAAAAATAATTGACGCTGTTATTATTGACGCAAAAATCAAAAAATATTTATAAAATAAACTTTTTCTCATATTTTAGTCAATGGTTTCAAATTTATAACCAACGCCCCAAACGGTTTTAAGAGCCCACTTTTCGCTGACGCCTTCAAGTTTTTCACGCAGACGCTTTACGTGAACGTCTACTGTTCTTGAATCGCCGTAATAATCAAATCCCCAAACTTCATCAAGCAACTGATTACGTGTGAACACTCTGTTCGGATGGCCTGCAAGATGATAAATAAGCTCTAATTCCTTCGGCGGGGTGTCAACTTGAGCGCCGTTAACCTTCATGATGTAGTTATTTATGTTAATGCTTAAATTTTCATAAATAATTTCTTTCTTTTCGGTCTCCATCGGCTGAGTACGACGCAAAACGGCTCTTACTCGTGCTACAACCTCTTTCGCATCAAAAGGTTTAACGATGTAATCGTCGCAGCCTAAATCAAAACCGAGTATTTTATCAAAGGTTTCGCCTTTAGCTGTCAGCATGATTACAGGAGTCGAAGCACTTTCACGAATGTGACGGCAAACCTGCCATCCGTCGAGCTTCGGAAGCATAACATCCAACAAAACAAGGCTTGGGTGCTCCTGCTCAAACAAAGCTATTGCTTCCTTACCGTCAAAGGCGGTCACGGTAGCAAAATTTTCTTTTTCAAGATAAATTTTAAGCAATTCGGCGATATTCTTATCGTCGTCTACAATTAAAATCTTATCCATGAGTAACACTCCTAACTTATAATACCTCTTTTATAGTATTGAATATTATTTTAATGTCCGAAATTAATGATAAATTCTTGATATATTCAAGATTCATTTTTGCTTTTTCGGGCATAATTTCCTCGATATATAATTTGTCGGGATTATCACTTTTTGAAAGCAACTCTCCTTCATTTGCAAAAGCGATGCTTGAAGAGCAGCTTATTCCCGGCTTAACCAACAATGTTGCCATTTGTTCGTCATTGTAGCAGTCAACAAAACGTCTTACTTCAGGTCGGGGCCCTATTATGCTCATGCTGCCCGCAAGAACGTTAAAAAGTTGCGACAATTCGTCAATTCGATATTTTCTCAAAAAGGCTCCAACTTTGGTTATTCTTGTATCGCTGTCCCCGTTTGTAAGCTCTCCTCCGAGTTCGGATGCATTGCTTACCATTGTCCTGAATTTAATAATTCCGAAATCTTTATTATTACGTCCTACTCTTTTTTGAATAAAGAAGACGCCGCCTTTTGAGTCGC
Source organism: Acutalibacteraceae bacterium (assembly GCA_045119575.1). Lineage (GTDB taxonomy): Bacteria > Bacillota > Clostridia > Oscillospirales > Acutalibacteraceae > UMGS1976. Next base: position 3,737 of record JBGVDX010000270.1, on the reverse strand, counting down.
TTACAATAATAATAGATATAATTAAAAAAGGAACGCTAAGCACAATAAGCGCACAAAAGGAAACAACAACGTCAAATAATCGTTTAAAAAACAAAGTCGACCTTTTTCGGGATATTATATTACAGTATTTTTCAACCGATTCATTTTGCATGCTCTCGGGCAATTTCCCGAACAGCTTCGATGACATACATAACATCCTCTCTGCTCATTGAAGGATAAAGCGGCAACGATATAATCCCCTCAAACATTTTTTCGGTTGCGGGAAAATCGCCCTTTTTATATCCGAAATTGTTTATATAATATGGGTGCATACAAATCGGAATAAAATGAACGCTTGTTCCAATGTTGTAGTCTTTTAATAATTCTATAAATGCGTCTCGGTCAATATTAAATTTATCCTTATCAATTTGAATTACATAAAGATGTGCTGAGTTTTTACCTAATCCGTTATCTTTAAGATAGGTTATACCGTCAATTTCATCAAACGCCTTGTTATACATTTCGGCGTATTCGGTACGTATAGCCTGCATTTCGTCAAGCTTGTTCATTTGAGCAATACCGAGTGCAGCAGCTATATCGGTAAGATTATATTTAAAGCCGGGGTCGCAAACCTCGTACTTCCAATCACCCTTTGTGCCATATCTTGACCATGCGTTTTTGCTCATTCCGTGTAGAGACAGCACGCTTGCTTTTTCATACAACTCTTCGTCATCGGTTGTGAGCATTCCGCCCTCAGCCGTGGAAATATTTTTTGTAACATAAAAGCTATATGCGCAAGCGTTGCCCATGCTTCCTATTTTTCGACCTTTATATTCGGTAGAAAGAGCATGAGCGCAATCCTCTAAAACGAAAAGACCGTATTTTTCGGCAATTGCGTTGATTTTATCCATATCACAGCTTTGACCGGCATAATGAACAGGGACAATAGCCTTTGTTTTTTCGGTAATTGCGGCTTCGATTTTGTCAACATCTATAAGACCGGTTTTGCTGTCAATATCAACAAGCACGGGTTTAGCACCGGTATGAACAATAGTGTTGATGGTTGAGCAAAAGGTCATGGGCGTTGATATAACTTCGTCACCCTCTCCTATCCCCTTTGCAACAAGAGCAATATGCATGGCGGCTGTACAAGAATTTACCGCAACGGCGTATTTTGCACCTACGTACTCGGCAAAAACTTTTTCAAACTCACGCGTTACCGAGCCTTTGGTCCACCAACCTGATTTTAATACGTCAGCAACTCGGTTAAGTTCTTCGTCATCAAAATACGGTCGGCAATAAGGCAAAAATTCATCGCGTTTATTCATCGTCATCACTGCTCTTTTCATTGTGATTAAAGGTTGGAACGATTACTTTAACTTGACGGAACATACTTTCCGGATTAGTTTCGTTTAATGTACTTTTAAGCTTATCAATATTGCTTCTGAATACATCATAATCATATGCAATCGGCTTCATTGATACGATTTTATCGTTCCTTGTTTTATCAACATCTTCGTCGGCAAGACTAATTTCTTCAAAAAGTTTTTCTCCGGGACGAAGTCCGGTAAACGTAATATCAATATCCACGTTAGGCTCATAGCCGGAGAGCCTGATCATATCGCAGGCGAGGTCATAAATCTTAACCGGCTCGCCCATGTCGAGTACGAATATCTCGCCACCGTTTGCCATGGCTCCTGCGTCAAGTACAAGCTGAACAGCTTCAGGGATTGTCATGAAATAACGTCTCATATCGGGATGAGTAACGGTAACGGGGCCGCCTTCGTTAATTTGTTTTTGAAAAAACGGTACAACGCTACCGTTTGAGCCAAGAACATTACCGAATCTAACCGCCGCAAAATCGGTCTCCGACGACTTGTCCAGCATTTGAATCGAAAGCTCGGCAATTCGCTTTGAAGCGCCCATGATATTGGCGGGGTTAACGGCTTTATCGGTGGAAATTAAAATAAACTTTTCTACGCCGTTATTTATGGCGCAATTAGCGACATTAATCGTACCGAAAACGTTGTTTTTGATGGATTCTTTCGGGTTAATTTCCATCATAGGAACGTGTTTATGAGCGGCCGCATGGAAAATTAGTTGAGGTTTATATTTTTTGATAACCTCGTCTACCCTTTCCTCGTCTCTGATTGAGCCAAGAACAGTCACGTGTCTATCTGCGCCGTAAACGTCCTTTAATTCGTTATCAATAAAGAAAAGTCCGTTTTCGTTAATATCAAAGATTATAAGCTTAGAACAGCCGAATGACATAACCTGACGGCAAAGCTCGGAACCTATTGATCCTGCGCCGCCGGTAATCATAACCGTTCGTCCGCTAATAAATTTAACAATACTTTCCATCTTGAGATTCACGCTGCTTCTGCGCAGTAAATCTTCAAAATTAATATTAGATACGCTTGCCTTTTCAAGGTCAACGTCGTCAATAGTACCGAAACGTCGAATTCGACAACGGCATTCGCTGCAAACGTTAACCACGTATTTAAGCATTTCTCGCGAGGCGGTTGGTACAGCAACAATTACCTCGTGAGCGTTATAACGTTTTATCGCTTCTTTAAGTTTTGTGCGGTCTCCGTATACACGAATACCGCGTACACGTTTTCCTATAAGGTTTTTGTCGTCGTCAATAAATACAACCGGTTTTACTAATTCCTGTGAATGGTCAAGCTTCGAAATTAAAAATTCGCCTGCTTCCCCGGCGCCGAAAACAACAATTCGTTTTTGGATAGTAAAGCTTGAAAATCGGAAAAAACGAGCTTTTGCAGTTAAAACAATCTTTACAAACGAGCGACCCACCATCATAAACAAAAACATGAAGGCGGTCATAATAAGCATAATAGAGGATTCCAGTTGCTTATCGTTAGGTAAAACGGTTAAAGCAAGTATTTTTTCGGAATAGAAAAACAAAACAAATCCGACCCAAGAGGAGCAAAGCTGTCTGAACGCGTCATTGAAGCTAACTCTTTTAAGCACGGAGTTATAGCACCCAAAAATCCAGTTAAGTGCATACATTATAATTGTAAAGAATAAAATATAGTACGGAAAGTTTTCGTAAATTGCGGGCGGAGCATATAACCAGTTATCACCGTTTGCAACGCTTGCATATCTAAGACGGACAGCAATAGATAAAGATATAAATACACAAAAGCAATCCCACAACATTAAGAGCGCTGTGGATAATAGTCTTTTGAATTTTATCATTTAAACACCTTCATAGTCTTTATAATAAATACAATTACACAAAGTAATTATATTATTTTTACGATAAAAAGTCAATATATGCTATCTCACGAGTGGCTCTCTTTAATTACATAAACAACAAGGCAGAAAACAAAACAAAGGCTAAAACGAAAACCGTCAAAATTATATACGTCGAAAACAAATATTTACTATTTCTCGATTTAATATGCAAATCCCTTAAAAGCATACCGAGATATACGATTCCGCAAATTAAAGTTATCGGTATTAATCTAAAATCCATGTTACAACCGAAAGGCTGAATATAGTTAAACCAACAATAAAACAGAAGTTCTACCGTAGTAACGATTAATAACAACCATATTCCCCCGCTGTTGCACGTTTTTTTGTTCCTAAGAACATAAAAAATCGCAAAACCGCTTACAGCAATAAGAACTATATTCAAAATCAATAATGTGCCGCCAATTATATTTGATGAAAAAGAATATTCACCGAATATGGAGCTTTTTGTTAAATAAGCAACTAAATTTGTATCGCTGTAA
>JBGVDX010000269.1:0-2319 GCA_045119575.1 Acutalibacteraceae bacterium | reverse complement strand
TTTAAGGGTTACTTGGCTATTATATCATACTTACCATATTTTTCCAGTATTTTTATGAAATTTTCAATTATTTTTTCAAAGTCGCCGTCGTCGGCGTCAATCCAGTTAATACGCTCATCGCGGGAAAACCACGTAATTTGTCGTTTTGCGTAACGTCTTGTCTCCCGTTTTAGGTTTTCGACAGCCTCCTCAAGAGAACACTCACCCTTTAAATACGGGAACAGCTCTTTATGCCCGATCGCCTGAGCCGCAGTGGCGCTTTCGGCGGTCATTGTATCCTTCGCCTCGTTTAAAAGGCCGTTTTCGAGCATAATATCGACGCGGCGGTTTATTCGGTCGTAAAGCTTTTCTCTGTCATTAAAGCGCAAGCCGACGGCTATAAGGTCATAGCGAGACGGATTAAGCTTAGACATACGTTGTTGCTCGGTCATGGTAATCCCCGTGGAATAATAAACCTCCAACGCACGTAAAATACGTTTTAAGTTATTCGGGTGCAGCTTTGCGGCACATTCGGGGTCGATTTCAGCCAGCTTTTTAAGCATTTCATCGTTACCCAATGTTTCGGCTTGCTTATTAAGCTTTTCACGCAGTTCGGTGTTATCGGGCTCATCGGCAAAATCGACATTATCGACAAGCGACGAAAAATAAAGACCCGTACCGCCGACCAAAACGGGGATTTTACCCCGCGAATATATATCGTCGATTACCTTTTCAGCCTCGTCAACATATCGGGCAACCGAATATTTTTCGGTCATTTCGGCGACGCTTATCATATGATGCTTGACGCCGCACATTTCCTCTAAAGTTGGCTTAGCCGAGGCGATATCCATGCCTTTATAAAGCTGCATAGAGTCGCAGGAAACAACCTCTCCGCCGACCATGCGGGCAATTTTTACACCGAGGGCCGTTTTTCCCGAAGCCGTAGGGCCGACAACGGCAATAAGCGGTATTTTATTATTGAAGCCGTCCAAACTGCTTCTCCAGCTCCTTTTTAGTAAGTGTAAACGCAACCGGTCTGCCATGCGGGCAGTAGCGGATATCGTCATGGTTTATAATTCGCTCGGCAAGCGCCGCCATTTCGGTCATGTTGGAATGTGACCCCGCTTTAATTGCGGCACGGCAGGCAATATTATGATAAAGCCAGTCGAGCTTTTCAATTTCAACGGTGGTTTTGTTGTTACAAAAACCTCCCGCGATTTCAAGAATAAGCGATTTTACGTCCTCGCCCGCAAGCACGGTAGGTACCGCTCTTACAATTACCGAGGAGGCGCCGAAATCATCAATCTCAAAGCCGACGCGGGCGATAAGGTCAAGATTTTCGGTAACAAGGGTATATTCCTCTTTTGCGAGGGTAACAGTAACCGGCTCAAGCAGCATTTGACTGTCATGCTCCTCGGTACGGATTTTTTCAAACAAAATTCGCTCGTGGGCGGCGTGCTTATCAATAAAGACAACCTTTTCACCGCATTCGGCGATAATATAGGTTGTAAAAAGTTCGCCGATAATTTTAATTTCGGGTTTTGCCTCGGTCGGCTCATCGGTAATAACCGCCGTTTTTTCGTCAAAAGTTTCGGTTACGGGCTCTATAAACGTAGTTTGTGTGGGCGTTTTTTCCTCGGGCTCCTCGTAAACTACGTCAAGGTTGTAACGCATAGGTTTGTCGTTATACTGAACGACGGGGGCGCTGCGAAAAACGGACTCCTCCGACGGAGCCTTGTTCCGCGACAAAGCTTCGAAATAGTTTGAAGTCGGGATAAAATCGCTCGCGGGAGCAGGTTTAGGCGGAGCGGTTACTATCGGCTTTGATATATGCGGTTCGGATTTAATCGCGGTATTATGTAAACCGTTATCTGTTTTAATCGGGATATTATCAAGTTTTAGTTCGGGACGGGTATCGCCCATATTTAAAGCGGTTTTAACGCCGTAATATATAATATTAAACACGGCTCTTTCGTCGACAAAGCGAGCCTCGGTTTTAGACGGGCTAACGTTTATGTCAACCAAATTAAAGGGAATATTCAGGTTTAAAACACATGACGGAAATTTTCCGACCATTATAGAGTTTTTATAAGCCTGTTCAACGGCGGCAATCATATTTTTAGATTTAACGTAACGGCCGTTGATGTAAAAAAATTGCATATTTCGGTTTGCTCTTGCGGCAACGGGAGTACCGATATAGCCGCTGACAGACATATTGTCAAGGGTATAGTCGGTTTTTATAAGTCCCGACGCAAAGTCACGTCCGAAAACGGCATAGATGGTCGCTTTAAGGTCGCCGTCACCGGGGGTATTAAGCGTATTTTTACCGTCGCGGATAAA
>JBGVDX010000268.1:0-2078 GCA_045119575.1 Acutalibacteraceae bacterium | reverse complement strand
GAGTTTATGCCTGCACCCGCTGCCTTCGTTCCGGTAAGGTTGAGCGTGCCGTCTGATACGAGAACAACTAAATTCCCTGATATTTTATCGGGGAATTTTTTATTATTCGGATTTTTATTTAGGTGATTAATATGAAATTTGACGGATACTTAATTTGCTCCGACCACGACGGTACGGTTGCCGAATGGGGCGAATTGTTACAAGTAAATATCGAGGCGATAAAGTATTTTCAGGATAACGGCGGTATTTTTACCGTTGCTACCGGTCGACGCCACGACTTTGTAGCCGAAAAATACGCGGGCATTATTAAACCTCACGTCCCCTCTATTATCAGTAACGGCACAATGCTTTACGATATTACGGACGACAAGGTTATTTACAAGAATTTTTTGACCGTTGACGATTACGACGTTTTGTTCGACGCATTTGAGCACTCCCAACATGCCCTTCGTTTTAGAATTGAGCTCGAAGAAGAATCGTTATGGTTCGACATTGACAAAACCTCCGTTAACGACGTCAGGGCGGCGCTAAACGGCCGCGAGGTTAGTAAATTCGTTATGGAATTTAAAAACGAAGACGAGGACAAAACGCTTGAGCTTCAAAAATACCTTACCGACAAATACGGCGACCGTTACACCATTGTTCGTGCATGGCCGACGGGGCTCGAATTTTTCAGCAAGACCGGCAGCAAGGGCGACTGCGTAAGCCGAGTTAAGCAGATTATTAAAGATAAGCTCGGTATAGAAATACATACGGTTATCGGTATGGGCGACTTTGAAAACGACATCTCGCTTATTAAAACGGCCGACATTGGCGTTGCTATGGGTAACGCACCAATGCACGTTAAGGAGCACGCCGACAAAATAGCCGAAAAATCCGCCGACGGTGGATTTGCAAAGTTTGTATACAGTTTATAAAAAATACAGTTTATAAAAAATCCCGTACTTAAAGTACGGGATTTCGTTTTTTTATTTTCTTGCAACCAATTTTAACGCTTTATTAAAAGCAAGCGCAATTGCGGTACCAAGAACAAGCGATACACACAATTCGATTAAGAAATTAAGGCTAATAACCGAAAGAAGGATTTTAAACACGCTTGCGCCCGCCAAAACGGTGTTTTTGTAAAGCGTTATGTAACAAGTCATGAACAAGGCGGTGTTTAAAACCGTTCCCGAAGCGGCAGATATAGGGTAAGCTGACGGTCTAATTTTATTGATTTTCAAAACCGCTCTGAAAATCAGGGCTACGCCGAGACCCATCAATATTCTTGGTAAAAAGCAGGTGACAAATGCGAAAAACGGGTTTGTATTAAACAGCAACGCCGCCGACGGGTCAATTACATATCCGATTCCAAAGCATTGCAAAAAGCTGGTTAATCCGAAAACAGCGCCTAAAATCATTCCTACAACGGGACCCAGCGAAATAGCTCCGACAACAACCGGTATTGTCATAAGAGTTATAGAGAAAAATCCGGTAGAAATGTATCCAATCGGGGTGAAGTTCATCACCAACATGATTGCGATAAGCAGCGCAATCAGGCACATACGGAAAGTCTTTTCCTTGCGGGAAACCTTGGCGTCGCTTGCGACCTTGATTTCAACCTTGGTTCCGTCCTTCTTGTACTTTTCTTTCATCGTTTTTTCTTCTTGCTTGTCAATTTTTTGATTTTTCATTTTCAAAAACCTCCGATACTGTTCCCTTTTGGGATACAATTCTTATTTTTTGTTTTTATTATAAATAATGAGCAATCCGTCAAGCAAAAGATTGTCATCAATTATAACCTCTCGTTCACATTCGGCAACTACCTTTGAGGCGAGTCCGCCCGTAGCAACTAAAGTTGCTTTTTCGCCGAGTTCCCTTTCGATACGACCCGCCATTCCTTCAAGCATAGCCGCGGCGCCGAGGACAAGCCCCGATTTCATACAGTCAACGGTATTTGTGCCGATAACCGATTTCGGTGCGTCGATGTCGATAAAGGTTAGCTGCGCCGTTTTTGTAGCAAGGGCGTCAAGCGTTGTAGTAAGTCCGGCAGCGATTGCTCCGCCGAGAAAAGCCCCATTTTTGTCAACTACGCTGAT
>JBGVDX010000267.1:0-2466 GCA_045119575.1 Acutalibacteraceae bacterium | reverse complement strand
ATCGGTGCCGACATAGTAAACGCCGCGGTTAGGGCAAACTATATCAAACACGGTTTGTCCCGGCATACCGAAACAATTAACAATATACGCGTCGGCTTTTTTCAGTTTTTTCGGGTTTTCGACGGGTCTGTTCATTCTTACGTCGATAAAACCAAAAGAAACGGCACGGTCACATCTTGCATAAATGCGTACGCGTACCTTTTCGTTTTTATAAAGCGTTTTGCGGCTGACCGACTGTCTCACTCGCAAAGAGGTAAAAGCAAGTAGTTGGAGAATAAAGGAGATAATCGGTACAAATATTACAGCGTAAAGCATTATTCCGGCTACGCTGTTGCCGAAAACGAGAACCGATACAATGCTTAACAGCAAAGCTATCAGGTAAAATATCCTGTTTGCGGTCATATTTACACCCGTTTTTTATAATTATTTTCCGGTAGGTACCGGTGTTGATTTCTTAATCTCCTCCAAAACGTCCTCAGCCGTTGTGTTGGAGAACTTTGTTTCCTGAGATAAGATAATTCTGTGCGCCATGACGGGAGCCATCATTTTTTGAATATCGTCGGGAATAACATAATCTCTGCCGTCGATGTAAGCGGTTGCCTGAGCCGTGCGGTAAAGGGCAAGCGAGGCACGGGGGCTGGCTCCCAGTCTTACCGACGGGTGATTTCGGGTCGCGGAAACAAGAGAAATAATATAACTTTCGAGGTTTTCGTGGATAAACACCTTTTTTACCTCGTTTTGGATATTAATTATATCATCGGTGGTTGCAACCGCCTCCAATGTATCAAACGGATCGTCCATTTGGTGCATTGAGAGGACGCTGCGTTCGCTTTCGGCGTCGGGATAGCCGACCGAAATCTTGATAAGGAAACGGTCAAGCTGAGCCTCAGGCAACGGGAAGGTGCCCATAAACTCAATCGGGTTTTGGGTTGCCATTACCATAAAGGGTTGCGGCATTTTGTAGGTTACGCCGTCAACCGAAATTTGCTTTTCTTCCATAGCCTCAAGCAAAGCCGCCTGAGTCTTGGGAGAGGTACGGTTAATTTCATCGGCAAGTACGAACTGCGACATAATAGCGCCCTTTTTAAATTCAAAATCGCCGGTTTTTTGGTTATAAATCGAAAAGCCGGTAATATCCGACGGTAAAACGTCAGCGGTAAACTGAATACGCTTAAAAGAGCCGTCAATAGAACGGGCAACCGCCGCTATAAGACGGGTCTTTCCAACTCCGGGGACATCCTCTAAAAGAATATGTCCGTTGGAAATAAGCGCGGTAATTACCAATTCGACGGTTTCACGTTTTCCTATGATAACCTGTTCAACGTTATTAATTATTTTTTTAAGCATGATATATTTCTCACTTCCGAAAAAGTTTTTATATTTTTTATTATAAATCAACTTCCCCTACATTTCAATTATGCAAATTGCAGTTTTTTTGCCTATGATATAGGTATTTTGCACACAAAATAAAAACAAACTGTTAATAAATAAAGCACCATGCGTTAAACACGGTGCTTATAAATATACATACTTTTTTCTTTATCCGACGCTATCGCCGAAATAAGCTCATTAAGTGAATCGAACTTTTTCTCAGGTCGCAAAAACGACTTAAATCCAACCTCGATATTTTTTCCGTACAAATCGCCTTTATAGCCTATTATATGAGTTTCGGCGAGAGGCTTCGCAACCTCAAACGTCGGGCGTATGCCGACATTTGTTACGGCGGGATATGATTTACCGTCAACTACGGCTACGGTTGCATATACGCCGAATTTAGGCAAAGCAAAACCGATAGGATAGCTTTGATTAATCGTCGCAAAACCCATCTTTTTGCCGCGGCTGTCACCGTGGATTACCTCAAAATCAACAGCATAGTCGTGTCCCATAAAATCCGCCGCTTTTTCCATATCTCCGTCGGCAATTAGTTCGCGTATGCCGGTTGAAGAAACGGACATACCGTTTTTTGTCACACGGTCAGAAAAAAAGCAGTCGATTTTATTTTCTGATGCAAATTTTTTTATATTTTCCGAGGAGCCTTTTGCGTTCTTTCCAAATCGGTGGTCAGCGCCGCAAACGAAAAGCTTTACATTCATTGAATCGAAAAGCATTTTAAGATATTCGTCGGGTGCCATATCGCAAATATCATCTAAATCAAGGCAAAGAGCGGTGTCTATGCCAAGGTTTTGGAGATATTTAAGGTTAAGCGAATCGGATAAAAGCTGTTTTTTTCTTGTTTTTTGCAAGATAATAACGGCAACGGATGTGTAACCTGATTTTGCGGCGGCGGCAATAACGCTTTGATGGCCAAGATGCACCCCGTCAAAGGTGCCGAGGGCGCAAGCACAGCCGTTTTCAAAAAATATCGGTTTTGTAACGATATTCATTATTTATCACTCCGTAATTATACACTTTACTTTCATAAGCTCGTTATTAAATATTCCAAGGCCTATAAATTTTCCGTCAAAG
>JBGVDX010000266.1:0-5018 GCA_045119575.1 Acutalibacteraceae bacterium | reverse complement strand
TTTCGGGAGTAAAAATGCGGCTTAAACGCGGCCGTGAAATGCTGAAAACGGCTTTAGGAGATGAAACCGAATGAATTTTGATTCAGCAATTGAAAAATATAATAATATAAAAGCGCCTGACCACCTTTACGAAAAGGCTCTTAACCGAATTGAAGCCGAAAAACGCCAAAGACCGTATTTTTACGTTGTTCGCTTTGCTTCTTTGGCCGCGGCGTGCGTTTGCATAATTGCCGCTGTAACGCTTACGTTGTTTAACGGCTCCTCGTCGGTTACCTTGACCGATAAAATATGCGCCGCCGAAACAATTGACTTTGTTCCAATGGCGCAAACTGCCGCATACGGTATGCGTTCGTTGTCGGTAGCCGAAGGCGTCTTGCTTCCGCTTGAATTTGACAGCGATTGCAGGGTCGAATTTGAAAACGGACGTTTCGCTTCAAGGGTCGGGAATAATCCTCCCGCCGAAATTGTTTCGGGTACAACCGTTACAAAAGGCTCGTCGCTTTATATCGTTTTCGACGGCGAAAATGAATATAACGTAAAATTAACGGCCGACAAAAAGGAATATGAGCTTATCGTATCGGCCGAAAACAAAGGCAAAATCAGACTTAGTCTGAAAAAATAAAAAAATTAAAAACCGAAAGGAAAAACAACCATGAAAAAGATTTTTGCACTTATCCTTGCAGTAACAATGCTTCTCTCTACACTTGCTCTTGTAGGCTGCGGCGCTAACAACGCCGATGACAACGCTTCTTCCGAAGCGGTCGCCGAGGTTGACGTTGTTGACGCTCTTAAAAACATTTGGGACAACTATGAGGACGAAAATAAATTCGCTGCTATGGGCGGCGGAATGGCTAACCCTGTTACCGACGGCCCCGGCGAATTAAGCCTTGATGACACCGCCGAAGCAAACGATAAAACCGGCGTCCCCGAAGATAAGATTACTACTATTGATAAAGCCGCTACTCTTGTTCATATGATGAACGCTAATACCTTCTCCGCCGCCGCCGTTCATGCCGCAGAGGGTGTCAAGGCCGAGGACGTTGCAACAACTATCGGCGATAACCTCAAAATCCGTCAGTGGATGTGCGGTATCCCCGAAAAGCACGTAATTATTAAGGTTGGCGCAAACACAATTATTTCCGCTTTCGGCGCAAACGACCTTATAACCGTTTTTCTTGACAAGGCTAAGGTTGCTTATCCGGAATACACCGTTCTTTTGGAACAAACTTTCTAATAATATCGAAACATGCTGTTTTCGTCGCTTGAATTTCTTTACGGGTTTTTGCCCCTTGTACTGATACTGTATTTTGCCGTACCTTTCCGTTTAAAGAATTACGTTTTGCTTATTTTTAGCTTAGGTTTTTACTTTTACGGAGAACAAACGCGCATAATATTAATGCTTGTTTGCGTTGCGGCGTGCTATATCGGTGCATTGTTGATAGATAAGGTTAAAGAGAAAGGCCTAAAAAAGCTCTTTTTATGGCTTAGTATCGCTGTGTGTCTCGGAATGCTCGGCGTGTTCAAATATGCGGATTTTTTTATCGCCAACGTAAACTCGCTTACCGGCGCTTCCTTTGCGCTTACGGGAATAATTTTACCGATAGGCATCAGCTTTTATACCTTCCAAGCGCTTAGCTACGTTGTCGATGTTTATCGCGGCAACGTAGCGGTACAAAAAAATCCCTTTACTCTTGCAACCTATGTTTCTTGTTTTCCTCAATTAATTGCCGGGCCCATTGTCCGTTATCAAGAGGTCGAAAAGGAGCTTGCCTTCAGACGCCATACATTTGAAGGCTTTGCCGAGGGTATAAAAAGACTTGTTTTGGGATTAGGTAAAAAGGTGCTTGTTGCAAACGTGCTTTATTCGCTTTGCGAAACCTTTAAAGCGCAGGAAAACCCGACAACTCTTTTCTACTGGCTGTATATTATCTCGTATACGCTTCATATTTACTTTGACTTTTCGGGTTACAGCGATATGGCAATCGGACTTGGCAGAATGATGGGCTTCAAATTCCCCGAAAACTTTAACTATCCCTTTATATCCCGCAGTATTTCCGAGTTTTGGCGCCGTTGGCACATGACTCTCGGAGGTTGGTTCCGCGATTACGTTTACTTTCCGCTCGGAGGAAGCCGTGTCGGAAAATTAAAGCTTGTACGCAACCTTTTTGTCGTATGGATGTTTACCGGCCTTTGGCACGGAGCCGCATGGAACTTTGTGATATGGGGAGTTTACTTCGGTCTTTTGTTGGTCGGAGAAAAAATGCTTTGGGGAAAGGCGCTTAAAAAACTGCCTAAAATAATTCAGCACACTTATGTTTTAATTTTACTGCTTATAAGCTTTGTTGTTTTCGACTCGACGAGTTTTGGCGAAATGCTGCGCAATTTGCAAGGAGTTTTCGGTATCGGAACGTCAGGCTTTGCCGATACAACCTCGCTTTATTATCTTATAAGCTTTTTACCGATTGTTGCTGCAGCGGTGTTTTTGTCAACCCCTGCCATGTCGCTTTTTGCGAAAAGGCTCAACACAAACATTAAAACCGCAACCGCCTTGTCGGTAATAACCCCGATAGGATTGGCCTTAATGCTTATCGCCGTAACGGCGTTTTTGGTTGACGGCTCGTTCAACCCGTTCTTGTATTTCCGTTTTTGAGGTGACATGATGAAAAAAACAATCGAATACAAAGTAACGGCTATCATGTTCGCGGTAATAATTTTCGGGTTGACCTTTTTCGGTGTTTTTCTTAAAGATAACGAATTTTCCTTATCTGAACGCAGATTGCTTGCCGATTTTCCCGAAACAACCGTCGAAACTATTAAAAACGGAAACGCCATGAAGGATTTTTCCTCCTATATGGCGGACCAATTTCCTTTACGTGACGGATTTCGTTCCGTAAAAGCGTATTTACTAAATTACCTTTATTTGCAAAAGGATAATAACGGCGTTTATAACGTCGACGGCTCGCTGTCAAAGCTTGATTATCTGCTTGACGAAAAGAGCGTAGAAAGCTTTATTTCAAAGATAAAAAGGGTAGAGGGGATGTATCTGAACGATACCAACAAAACCTATTTTGCCCTCGTTCCCGATAAAAACTATTTCCTCGCTAATGAAAACGGATACCCGTCATATGACTATGAACTTTTGAAAAATAAGCTTAACGACGGGCTTTCCGATACAATGACGGTTATTGACATATTCTCGGCTCTCTCCGCCGACGATTATTATAAAACCGACAGTCATTGGAAAAGCGAAAATTTAAAAGGCGTAACCGATATTTTGGCCGATAAAATGGACTTTGCCGACCGCATTACCGATTGCCGAATAATGACTTTGAATAAGCCGTTTTACGGCGTTTACAATGGCCAATCGGCTCTTAATCTTCCCGCCGAAACAATTTGTTACCCGATGAATGAGGCTATAAAAAACGCTGTAGTAAATGACCTTGATAAAGGCCAAACGGGCGAAGTTTATTGGGGTGAGGGTGATGAACGCGACCGTTATACATTTTTCCTTAACGGCTCTTCGTCATTACTAACTATCGAAAATAAGCTTGCCGAAACCGACAAGGAGCTTATTCTTTTCAGAGACTCTTTCGGCTCCGCTCTTGCTCCGTGGCTTGTCGAAGCTTATTCGAAAATAACCGTTGTTGATATACGTTATATTCAACCTGAAGTGTTGGATAGGTTTATAACCTTTGAAAATGCCGATGTTTTATTTCTTTACAGCAGCGGCGTAGTTAACAACAGCGAAACTCTTAAATAATAAAAAATATGCAATAAAGGACGGAAATCTGTTACGAATTTCCGTCCTTTATTATGTCTTTAATAACTTCTCCCGCTATAATAAGTCCCGCAACGCTCGGCACAAATGAAATGCTTGCCGGTATCGTGTGCTTGCCGGGATTAGGTTTTTCGTCGCTTTCGTTCGGAACAGCGGGCAGCTCTTTTGAATAAACAACCTTTAAATGCTTTATTCCGCGAAGGCCCAACTGCTTTCTCATAATTCTGGCAAGGGGACAAACGCTTGTTTTCGAAATGTCCGCGACCTCAAACTGAGTCGGGTCTAATTTGTTGCCCGTACCCATTGAGCTTATAATCGGAATATTTTTGTTTTTAGCAAGTGATATAAGCGCTATTTTCGACTTAACGCTGTCGATAGCATCTATAATGTAATCGCAATCACTAAGGTTAATCATATCGGCTGTTTCTTCGCTGAAAAAAAGGGGATAACAGTCGATTTTTATGTCAGAATTAATTTCTTTAATTCTTGCGCGGGCCGCCTCAACTTTGTCGATGCCTACCGTTTTTTCGGTAGCGATAAGTTGTCGGTTTATGTTGCTTTCGTTTACCTTGTCGGCGTCAATAACCGATATGTGACCGACGCCACTTCTTGCTAAGGCTTCTACGGCGTAGGAGCCGACGCCGCCTATGCCGAAAACGGCAACATGAGATGATTTAAGCCTTTCTATTCCGTTTTTGCCGATGAGCATTTCGGTGCGTGTATATTTTTCGTTGGACAAATACGGTCACCGCCTTCTATTCCTTTGGATTTTCTTTAAGATTATCGAATTTTTTGCCGAAAAGATATGAACCAACGGCACCGATTAAAGCAAGGATAAGCGAAATTACAAGGGTAAGATTGAATTGGGTGATTTTCGGAATAATTGCAACGGTTGAGCCGCCGAGCAATCCGAAGAAAATAAACGAAGCGGCGCCGTAGAATTTGTTAAACAACCATTCGACCAGCTTGAGAAGCAATATAGCGCTGAGTAAAATTCCCGCCACAACAGGTATAAGTATCGTGAAGTCAAGAGAGGTGCATCTATCAAGCATTGGCTGATATAAACCAAGAGCGATAAGAATGGCCGACGAGCTTACGCCGGGGATTATCGTTCCGAATCCGAAAATAAATCCGCCGAGTCCCGCCGTTAATGTGTTTAAAGACAGTTTTCCTGCCGAAGCGATTAAATTAAACCCGAAAACGGAAATTGCCAACGACGCAATAAACAAAAGCGGATAAT
>JBGVDX010000265.1:0-6794 GCA_045119575.1 Acutalibacteraceae bacterium | reverse complement strand
TAAATAATCCCAGATTGTATTGAAATCCTTCTTATGCTTGAAGGAAAACTTGAATTCTTTTCCTTCGTTGTTTATAACTTTTAAGCCGCCGCCAGGAAAATATGTGTATTTATCAACAAGCGAAATATTTTCAAGAGGAATCATAATATGGTCTGCCGTTGCAGCATTCATTGCACCAAAAGCTAAATATGATGTGGCTGATTTATTCCATATCAAAGCAGCGTCCGTTAACGTCAAATCTCCATATCCATTAAAAACATAAGTTACTCTTGCTTTAATAATTATTTGTGTTCCCATTGCATTCATAATAACACCTCCTATTCTTTATTATAACGATAATTAAAATAATTTCAATAGACTATAAGAAAAGACCTCGCCAATTGCTTGGCGAGGTCTTAAAAATTGCTTTATAAATCTAATTACTTAGATTCTTTGATTGCAGCCTGGGCGGCAGCGAGGCGGGCAATCGGCACACGGAAGGGTGAGCAGGATACGTAATCAAGGCCAATCTTGTGGCAGAATTCAACGGAAACGGGGTCGCCGCCGTGTTCGCCGCAGATTCCGCAATGGATAGACGGACGGGTAGCCTTACCAAGGGTAACGGCCATGTCCATAAGCTTACCAACGCCGGTCTGGTCGAGTTTTGCGAACGGATCGTTTTCGTAAATCTTTGCATCGTAGTATGCACCAAGGAACTTACCAGCGTCGTCACGGCTGAAGCCGAAGGTCATCTGGGTAAGGTCGTTGGTTCCGAAGCAGAAGAATTCAGCTTCCTTAGCAACCTCGTCAGCGGTGAGGCATGCACGCGGAATTTCCATCATGGTACCTACTTCGTACTTGAGGTCAGCGCCGGCAGCAGCGATTTCTGCGTCTGCGGTAGCTACTACTACGTTCTTAACGTACTTAAGTTCTTTTACTTCACCGGTAAGCGGAATCATGATTTCCGGAACGATGTTCCAGTCAGGATGGTTCTTCTTAACGTTGATAGCGGCACGGATAACAGCGGCAGTCTGCATCTTAGCAATTTCCGGATAGGTTACTGCAAGACGGCAGCCACGGTGACCCATCATCGGGTTAAACTCGTGGAGAGCGGTGATGATATTCTTGATATCTTCAACGGTCTTGCCCTGAGCGTTAGCGAGAGCCTTGATGTCAGCCTCTTCGGTCGGTACGAACTCGTGAAGCGGCGGGTCAAGGAAGCGGATGCATACGGGGTTGCCTTCAAGAGCCTCGTAAAGAGCCTCAAAGTCGCCCTGCTGATACGGAAGAATCTTTTCAAGAGCTGCTTCACGCTCAGCAACGGTGTCTGCGCAAATCATTTCGCGGAAAGCGGCAATTCTTTCAGCTTCGAAGAACATATGTTCGGTACGGCAGAGACCGATACCTTCAGCGCCGAGTTCGCGAGCCTTTTTAGCGTCAGCGGGTGTATCAGCGTTGGTACGAACCTTAAGTGTTCTGTACTTGTCAGCCCAAGCCATGATACGGCCAAATTCGCCGGCGATTTCAGCGTCTACGGTCGGGATGATGCCGTCGTAGATGTTACCGGTAGAGCCGTCGATAGAAATATAGTCGCCTTCAACAAAGGTTTTTCCGGCAAGGGTGAACTTCTTGTTTTCTTCGTCCATGATGATATCGCCGCAGCCGGATACGCAGCAGGTACCCATACCACGAGCAACTACGGCTGCGTGAGAGGTCATACCGCCACGAACGGTGAGGATACCCTGAGAAGCCTTCATACCGGTGATATCTTCCGGAGAAGTCTCAAGACGAACGAGAACTACCTTCTCGCCGCGAGCGTTCCAAGCTTCAGCGTCTTCAGCGGTGAATACTACCTTACCGCAAGCAGCGCCCGGAGAAGCACCGAGACCCTTGCCCATAGGAGTAGCGGCCTTAAGAGCCTTTGCGTCAAACTGCGGATGGAGAAGTGTATCAAGGTTGCGCGGGTCAATCATTGCTACTGCCTGCTTCTCGTCAATCATGCCCTCGTCAACAAGGTCACATGCGATTTTAAGAGCGGCCTTAGCGGTTCTCTTACCGTTACGGGTCTGGAGCATGTAGAGGTTACCGGCTTCGATGGTGAACTCCATGTCCTGCATATCTCTGTAATGGTCTTCAAGAATAGCGCAAACTTCGGTAAATTTCTTGAATGCGGCGGGGAACTTCTCAGCCATCTGTGCGATAGGCAGAGGAGTACGTACGCCGGCAACTACGTCTTCACCCTGAGCGTTTACGAGGAACTCACCCATAAGTCCCTTTTCGCCGGTAGCAGGGTCACGGGTAAAGGCTACGCCGGTACCGCAATCGTCGCCCATGTTACCGAAAGCCATTGCCTGTACGTTAACAGCGGTACCCCAAGAATAAGGAATATCGTTGTCACGACGGTAAACGTTTGCACGGGGGTTGTCCCATGAACGGAATACGGCTTCAACAGCGCCCATAAGCTGTTCCTTCGGGTCGGACGGGAAGTCCTTGCCGATTTTATTCTTGTACTCAGCCTTGAACTGGCCGGCGAGGGTCTTGAGGTCCTCAGCGGTAAGCTCGATATCCTGAGTTACGCCCTTTTCTTCCTTCATTTCGTCGATAAGCTGTTCAAAATACTTCTTACCAACTTCCATTACGACGTCGGAATACATCTGGATAAATCTTCTGTAGCAGTCCCAAGCCCAACGGGGGTTGCCGGACTTAGCGGCGATTACGTTAACAACCTCTTCGTTAAGACCGAGGTTAAGAATGGTGTCCATCATACCGGGCATGGAAGCACGGGCACCGGAACGAACGGAAACGAGAAGCGGATTTTCGGTGTCGCCGAATTTCTTGCCGCAGATTTCCTCCATCTTTTCGATGCTTGCCATGATTTCAGCCTGAATGTCGGCGTTAATCTGTCTGCCATCTTCGTAATACTGTGTGCAGGCCTCGGTAGATACCGTGAAGCCCTGGGGAACGGGGAGACCGATTTTGGTCATTTCGGCAAGGTTTGCACCTTTACCGCCAAGCAATTCACGCATTGATGCGTCGCCCTCTTTGAAGAGGTAGCAATACTTGTGTGCCATATAAATTTTACCTCCTAAAATATAGATAACAAATTTAAGGTGACACCGCACGGAAGCCTTTTCCGCACGCTATCCAGTTTATTATAACAGAAGTTTGTCCGCTTTTCTACATTAATTTTTATATTTTAATGCAAATTTTTCAACAAAGTTATGCCATCAAAGTTGCGGATTTTAGGCATTTTCGCTTATTAAAGGTAAAAGCAGACGGGTTTCGCTTGATTTCGGGGCGAAAAAGCGGTATGATAGGTGTATAAATTAAATGCACTTCCTTTTTTGTGAAAAAAGGAAGCTTTTGTCATATTTTCGGAGGGTTTACGGTATGTTTTTTAAGAAAAGAGAAAAGCCGTCGGGCGGCGTTGATTACATGATAGTCGGGCTCGGCAATCCCGGCAGCGAATACGAGGCAACCCGCCATAACGCCGGGTTTATCGTTGTCGATATGCTTGCCGAAAAGCTCGGCTGCGGCTTAACAAAGCTTAAGTTTAAATCGCTTTACGGCACCGCCGACATCGGGGGCAAAAAATGTCTTATTTTAAAGCCGCAAACCTTTATGAACAACTCGGGCGAGGCGGTGCGCGACGCCGCCGCATTTTATAAAATCCCCGCCGAGAATATAATTGTCGTGTCCGACGATATTTCGCTCGACGTAGGGCGCCTTCGCATAAGACGCAAGGGCAGCGACGGCGGTCACAACGGGCTTAAAAGCATAATTTATTTGCTTAACAGCGACAACTTCGCCCGAATTAAGGTCGGCGTAGGCAAAAAGCCTCACCCCGATTATGATTTGGCTGCGTGGGTGTTGTCACGGTTTAAAAACGACGAGGTCGACGACCTTAAAAAAGCGGCGGAAAACGCCTGCGACGCTATAAAATTAATGGTCGAGGGCAAAACCGACATGGCCATGAACAAGTTTAATTCGTAAAAATTCGCCTATCGGTGAAAGAGAGGTCACTTTTAATGGAATTTATATCGTCGCTTATGTCGGCGCTTTCCGAATATACGGCGCTTAAGGGTCAGCTTGCCCACATGCAGTTTCCTGCGGCGGCAACCGGCCTTTCTCACATTCATAAAGCGGCGCTTATTAAATCAATTTGCGACGACCTTGACCGACGGGCTCTTTTTATAGCCGCCGACGAAAGCGAGGCTACCCGCTTTTTTGACGACTTGGTTGCCATGGGCGTTAACGCCGTTTATTTTCCGTCGCGCGACTACACCTTCCGCGATATTGCGGGCGTTTCAAGGGAATACGAGCATATGCGGTTAGGCGCTTTACGAAAGATAGCCGACGGGGATTACACCGTCGCCGTTTGCTGCGCCGTTGCGGCAACCCAGCTTACCTTACCGAAAAGTGCGCTTAACGAGCATACGTTTACGATAGAAAACGGCGGTGAAATGCCGCTTGAAGAAATTACGGCGAAGCTTATTTCGGCGGGCTACACTCGCTCGGCAATGGTTGAGGGCGTAGGTCAATTTTCGGTAAGGGGCGGAATACTCGATTTTTTTCCGCCCCAGCTTAAAAAGCCCGTTCGTGTCGAATTTTGGGGCGATTCGGTCGACTCGATTTCCCTTTTCGACAGGGAAAATCAGCGCCGCACCGATATGCTGGACGAGGTTACCGTTCCGCCCGCGGTTGAGGTAGTTTTTGCCCAAGATTTTGTCGAAAAAACGGAGGCCTTTGCGCAAAAGCTGAACAAAAAATATGCCGCCGCAAAGGACAGCCTTCTTTGCGCGGTTGACGCCGCTAAATCGGGCGTTTTCCCCCATAGTTTTGATAAATATTTGCCGCTGGCATATGAAAAAGCCGAGACAATACTTGATTACGTCGACGGCGAAATGATATTTTTAAGCGAGCTTAGCAACGTAAAAGAGCGGCTTCGTTCGGCGTCGGTTCAGCTTTCGGAGGACATAAAGCTTATGCTTGCCGACGGCACGCTTACAAAAGGTCTCGACCGCTATTTTCTTACGGCGAGCGAGCTTTTTGGCCAAATTAACAACGCCGACTGCGTTTACACCGACACCTTTGCACGCGGCAACTACGGCGTTGACATTAAGGCGCTCACCAATTTTAATTTAAGACAGACCACGGCTTGGCGCGGGTCGGTCAGCATGCTTTGTGACGATTTGTCACCTATGCTTAAGGCGGGATTTTCGGTCGCCATTCTCGGCGGCAACGCAAAATCGGCGCAAAACCTTGCCGACGAGCTTAAAGACAGCGGAATTGACGCCGCGTATCTTCCGAACCCGCCCTTTCTTCGCCGTAACGCCGTTACGGTAACCTTGGGCGCGCTTTCGACGGGATTTGAAAGCGTTTCGGGAAAGTTCGCCGTTATAACCCGCGACAAATACATGGGCGCAAAGCCCGTTTCGCGGCGCCAAAAATATAAAAAAGGCGAACAAATTAACGGAATTGAGGAGCTTCACCGCGGCGATTATATCGTTCACGTTGCCCACGGCATCGGCGTTTTCGACGGAATTCATAAAATCGCAAACGACGGTATTACCAAGGATTACATTAAAATTAATTACGCGAAGCAGGACGTTTTATACGTTCCCGTAACTCAGCTTGACTTAGTTTCGAAATATATCGGCAACACCGAGGACGGCGCCGTTAGACTTAACCGACTCGGCGGCGAACAATGGCTTAAAACAAAAAACCGCGTTAAATCGGCCGTTAAGGACATGGCAAAACAGCTTATAAAGCTTTATGCGGCGAGAATGGCGGCGGAGGGGCACGCATTTATGCCCGACACCGATTTGCAATCCGATTTTGAAAGCCGATTTGAATACGACGAAACCGACGACCAGCTCCGCTGTATAAGCGAAATCAAGGACGATATGGAACGTCCCGTGCCTATGGACAGGTTGCTTTGCGGCGACGTTGGGGTTGGCAAAACCGAGGTTGCGTTGCGGGCGGCGTTTAAGTGCATAGCCGAGGGTAAGCAATGCGCTCTGCTTTGCCCGACGACCATTTTGGCGTGGCAGCATTATCAAACGGTTATGCGCCGAATGGAAGGCATGCCGGTTGACGTTGAGCTGCTTTCCCGTTTCCGCACGGCGAAACAGCAAGCCGAGATACTCAAAAAGCTAAAAACGGGCCGTATTGATATGATTATCGGCACCCACCGATTGGTTTCAAAGGACGTTGAATTTAAGGATTTGGGGCTTATCATCATAGACGAGGAGCAACGCTTCGGCGTTGAACAAAAGGAACGGTTAAAGGAGCTTTGCCCGTCGGTCGACGTGCTTACCATGTCGGCGACGCCGATACCGAGAACGCTTAACATGGCGATGTCGGGACTGCGCGATATGTCGGGAATTGACGAAGCGCCGTATGACCGTCAACCGGTTCAGACCTATGTAGTTGAGCACGATTTAGGCGTTTTTGTGGACGCCATTAACCGAGAGCTCCGCCGCGGAGGTCAGGTTTATTATCTTCATAACCGAGTAGAGACAATTTCGCTCGCGGCGGCAAAATTGCAACGTGAGTTGCCCGAAAGCCGCATTGGCATAGCCCACGGAAAGATGAACGAGGAAGAATTAAGCGAAATTTGGCGAAAACTTATCGACAGAGAAATTGACATTTTGGTTTGTACCACTATAATAGAAACAGGGGTAGACGTTCCCAACGCCAACACGTTGATTATTGAGGACGCCGACAGATTCGGCCTTTCTCAGCTTCATCAGCTGCGCGGCAGGGTGGGCCGTTCGCCAAGACGAGCATATGCTTACCTTGCGTTCAGGGGC
>JBGVDX010000264.1:0-5277 GCA_045119575.1 Acutalibacteraceae bacterium | reverse complement strand
CGGAGTTTTTTAGTTTATCTTATTAGATATTAATTACTTAAATTCGTTGTTCAATTTTTCGGCGAAGGACGGAATTATCACAAACACGATAATAGTCATGACGCGGAAAAGAGGTTGCGTCGATTAGTTCGGGTTTATCGGGCAACACGGCGATATCGAAGCCGCAATATTTAACCGAGCTTAGCACAAGCGACGCCCTTTCGGTAAAAGAAACAATGTCATTCCACAACGGAATTTTAAACCCGTAAAAGCGACGGTCGGTTAACGGATGACGGTGGTACATTCCGTTTTGTTCATCAACGGCGCTTGACGTTATTAAGCCCGTTTTTTCGTTTATAGGCGCCGTTAATTTTACCTTACCGCAAACTGAATTAAGACAAGCGAAAACAGCAATATTATTAACTGTTACAACCCGTATTACGGCGATAGATTCGCCGCAAAGCCGCTCCATTTCTCGGTGCTGAGTAACGAGGCGTTCGGCAAGGGAAAGTCCCATATTTAAAAGGCGTTCCCGCAAATTTTCAAAATCGTTTACGCCAAGAAGATTAAGAACAAACGTTCCGTCGTCCCCCTTTGCATTGGGTTTTCGGACAACAATTTTCGCATTATCCCCAACAAAGGCTTTTAGGTTATCTGCCGACGATTTTTCGATGTCTATTATATCTCTTGAAATAAAATCGCGATAAAGTGCGTACAGCTGGCGTTTATCGTTAAAACAGGAGTCAAGGTCAGGACTGTTCAGCTTTCGCACATAGGCGTTATTTATTCCCCTCGTTATCGTCTCACGACGTTCATCGGGCGTTTTTGTTTCAAAGGCGTTGTTAAGATAATCGGTATAGCCGGCCGAATATTTTATACCGCATTTTGCAATATCAAAAAGAGCGTGAACGGTAGAAACATTGCTTCGGTTATGGACACTATTCGCCGCCGCAATCATTGAAGTAAGGCTCATTTCCTTTATTCTGTTTTTAATATAATCAAGGTCTGCCATGAAATTCTCCTTTTTCGCTTTTCGGAATTATTATTGACAGACTTTTTTGTTTCAAATCACAGCATTATATATAAAAGCGCAAGCATTAAAGTTTCGTCGGCGGTTTCCTTGCCGAGAATCGCCATCATCATTAAAACAAGGGCTCGGTCGGGGTCCATTTCGAAGCTTTTTAAGTTTAGTTTATCAAGAAAACCTAATCCGCCCGATAAAGGCTTTGACGTCGGCGCGGATTTTGCGGGAGGTGCCGGCACATGCTCAGACTCGGGTGGCATCGGCACGACCGCTTTTTCGGAAATTGCGCCGCGCAAGGGTCTTACGTAATCGGGCATGGGAGGAATTCGAGACGAGGCACGTTGTTGCATATTTTTTACTCGGCGTATGGCGTCGTTTTGCATACGCTCGAACTCCTCCCTGGTCATATCGGCCAATTTATTCACCGCCCTTTCATTTTAAGATAGAATATGTTATAATTTAAACAGTCCGCTTTCGGTAATAAGCGGCATTATTGATATCAGTTTCATAAGTTTTATCGCTCGGTCTACCCTTTCACGGCGCTTTTCGCTTAAATGAGGTTTCAAGGCAAGCAACAGCCTTGTTCGTGCGTCATCGCCGCTGTTATTAAAGGCGGACATTATGCTCATTATAGAAGCGAGTTGGTCGGGAGCAAAGCTCGGTAAATCGGCAGGCTCCTCTTTTTTAGGCGGAGAAATTACGTTATCTGCGCCGTTTGACATAAGCGAGGACAACATTGAGGACACGTCCCCGTCGCCCGACATGAGCGACGAGGCAAGATTTTTTATCGTATCCATGCCCTCTTTGCTTTCGATAAACGACGAAAGCTCAGCTACTATATCATCCATTTTTGTTACCCATAAGCTTTGCCATAAGCTCCTTTACCTGCGGCGAGTTCATAAGGCGCTCGGTCTTTTCCCTATCGGATAAAAGATTTTTAATTTTCGCGGCGTCCTCGGGTTTCATGCTGTTAAGCAGTTTATCGTAAGAACCGCTTTCAACCGCCGATTTAATTGTCGACGGGTCGGTGCCCAAATGTTTTGCCGCCGAGGATATAAGCTTATCTTGATTATTGTTCATAAAAACCACCTTTTTTAAGTTTATCATTACATAATATGAAAGCAGGTTACAAGGTATGAAAATCGTTGTCATGTCCGATTCGCACGGCAAGCTCGGAAATTTAATAGATATCGGGCTAATGCACAAAAACGCCGACGCATTTTTATTCCTCGGAGACGGGTGGCGCGATTTTGACGATTTTAAAGCGGCGTTTGACGATAAGTTATGCATTTCGGTTAAAGGAAACTGCGACCTCGGCTGCGACGAAGTAAACGAAAGAATATTTGAACTTGGCGGTAAAAAGATTTTTATGGCTCACGGGCATATGTACGGCGTAAAAGGCGGTATAGGCGCCATGGTCAAAGAGGCAAAAAGACAAAATTGCGATATCATGCTTTACGGGCATACGCATACCGCTTATGAAAAATATATTGACGGGTTATACGTTTTTAATCCGGGCTCGGCGGGAAGAGGCGGATACGACGGCAACAGCTACGGACTGATTGAAATTACCAAAAGCGGTATCATGACAAGCGTTGCTAAAATTAAATAAAAAATGCGAATGGGTTATCCGTTCGCATTTTTTTCGTTTTTCGGGAAAAAATACCGACGTGAATGCTTGGATTTACGGAGGAATTCGAATGGAAACAGAAATTAAAAAAATTATAGACAACGCGGAAGTTATTTCACGGGGATTGTACGCAAAAGGATTAAACGACGCTACGGGAAAAGAGACGAACACGGCTCTTTCGCGGGCAATTATGGCGGAAATTTCGCATAATTGGAAAATCAGCAAGGAAAATCACAAAAAAGCAAGATGTGCTTATTATTTTTCAGCAGAATTTTTGGTCGGAAGGGCCATATTTAATAATTTGCTCTGTATTGGTATGGTGGATAAATTCGAAGACGCATTAAAGGAAAAGGGGCTTTCGATTAAGGCGCTTGAGGATTGCGAGGACGCGGCGCTCGGCAACGGCGGGTTAGGCAGACTCGCCGCCTGCTTCCTTGACAGCGCCGCTACAATGAATTTGCCGCTTATGGGGTACGGTATTCGGTACAAATACGGACTGTTTAAGCAGGCGATTGAAAACGGCGCTCAAGTTGAGCTTGTTGACAACTGGACAAGCGGAGGCGACCCGTGGTCGGTAAGACGCGACGACCTTGCGCTTACCGTCAGTTTCGCCGACGGAGATGTTTCGGCTGTGCCATATGATATGCCGATACTCGGTTACGGCACCGACAACATCGGCACTCTGAGATTATGGCAGGCTGAGCCGCTTGAGCCATTTGATTTCGAGCTGTTTAACGAGCAGGAATATGACAAAGCGGTTAAAGATAAAAACCGCGCCGAAGACATTTCACGCGTGCTTTATCCCAACGACACAAAAAAAGAAGGCAAAATATTACGTCTTAAGCAACAGTATTTTTTCACGTCGGCATCGCTTAAAGATATTATTCGTCGCATAAAATCGGCTCACGGCGATAAATGCGATATCGCCGATTTTGCATCAATTCAGCTTAACGACACCCACCCCGTTTTGGCTATACCCGAATTTATTCGAATTATGGGCGAAAACGGTATAGGCTTCGACACCGCACTTCAAACAGCGAAAAAAATATTTAACTATACCAACCACACCGTTATGCAAGAGGCTCTTGAGAAATGGGACGTAGAGCTTATTGAAGAAATTTTGCCCGACATAATGGTGATTATTAAAAAAATTGATTTTGCGATGAAAAACGAGCTTGAAGCCCGCGGAATTGATAAAACGACAATAGACAAAATCGCCATTATCCGTGACAAAAAGGTGCATATGGCCGACCTTGCGGTATACGTCTCGGCGGCAGTGAACGGCGTTGCGGCGATACACACCGAAATTATCAAAACCGAGGTGCTCGCCGATTGGCACAAAATTTATCCCGAAAAAATAAGAAATAAGACAAACGGCGTTACTCAAAGACGTTGGCTAAGGCTTTGTAACGGCGAGTTGTCGCAGCTTATTACCGGGCTTACCGGCGACGACAAATGGGTAACCGATACCGGCGAATTGGCTAAACTTAAAGCTTTTGAAAAAGACAGCGCCGTTATGGATAATTTTGTTAAAATTAAGCAGGAAAAGCACAAGCAGTTAGCCGAATTTATTTACGAACACGATAAAATTGATATTAACCCCGAAACGGTTTTCGACGTTCAGATAAAACGACTTCACGAATACAAAAGACAGCTTTTAAACGCGCTTGTTTTGCTTGCGATTTATTTCGATATACGCGACGGCAAAATCACCGATTTTACTCCGACAACATTCCTCTTTGCGTCAAAGGCGGCGCCGGGATACAGACGTGCGAAGGGCATCATCAAGCTCATTAACGAAATATCCAAGCTTATCGAAAAGGATAAAGCGGCGTCGGCGGTTATGAAAATCGCATTTTTGGCAAATTACAACGTCACATATGCCGAAAAATTGGTTTCGGCGGCCGACGTATCGGTGCAAATTTCGACGGCAGGCACCGAGGCAAGCGGTACGGGTAACATGAAAATGATGATGAACGGCGCGGTTACGTTAGGCACACTTGACGGCGCCAACATCGAAATTGTTAACGAGGCGGGAGAGGAAAACAACTATATTTTCGGGGCTACGGTTGAGGATATCGATGACATTGAGGCAAGCTATAACCCGAAAAAATTGTATTCCGATAATCCCAAAATCAAAACTGTGCTTGACACGCTTATTGACGGCACATTTGATGACGGCGGAACGGGAGTATTTAAGGAAATTTACGATTCTATTCTTGTCGGAAGTGAATTTGAAAAGGCGGATAAATACTATTTACTGCTCGATTTTATGCCGCTTTACGAGGAGCGTTTAAGGCTAAATAAAGACAGCGCAAACCGTGAAGAATTTGCAAAAAAAGGATTTGCGAACATTGCCGGCAGCGGTAAGTTTTCCTCCGACCGCACAATAGCCGAATATGCAAGCGACATTTGGCATATCAGCGAGGTAAAATAAATTTAAGCAGGGCTAAAAGCCCTGCTTTTTTTCGGTTGTAATTAATATTTTGAGGTGATATAATTTTAATAACAAAACATTTTGGAGGTATAAAAATGTTAGAAAAGATTTTAAACTTTATTTTCGACCTTACCACTTCGGTCGGGCTAAAACTCCTTTACGCCATACTTATTTTGGTTGTAGGGCTGCTTTTGGCTAAGTGGCTTG
>JBGVDX010000263.1:0-2730 GCA_045119575.1 Acutalibacteraceae bacterium | reverse complement strand
CTTCTGTACAAGATACATGATTTCGTCAAGTTTAGCTTCCTTACCCTCAAAACGCTCGTCAAACTTCTCGTGAACGGCGGCATAAATCGGAAGAAGAGCGGCGTCACGAACAAGCTTATCGTCAGTATCAAGAGCTTTTTTGACGTCTTCGATACAAAAAGCCTCAATTTCAGCCAAGATTTCAGGATCCGGGTCGTTAGACTCAAAAGAAAACTTCGGCTTACCAATTTCGGCAACAATGCCGTTGATGAAAGCAACTATTTCTTTGTTTACCTCGTGAGCCTGCATAATAGCGTCGAACATAACCTCGTCGGATACCTCGTCGGCGCCTGCTTCAATCATGGCAACCAAATCAGCAGTAGATGCAACGGTAACGGTCATCTTGCTCTTTTCACGCTGTTCAAGGGTCGGGTTGATAACTATTTGGTCGTCAACAAGACCAACATTAACACCACTGATAGGACCGTCCCACGGAATGTCGGAAATAGCTATAGCGGCGGAAACACCAATCATAGCGGTGATTTCAGGGCTGCAATCAGGGTCAACCGACATAACAGTAGCAACGACCGAGCAATCGTTTCTCATATCCTTCGGGAAAAGAGGACGGATAGGACGGTCAATGCAACGGGAAGCGAGGATAGCCTTTTCGCTCGGACGGCTTTCACGTCTCTGGAAAGAGCCGGGAATTCGTCCTACCGAGTACATTTTTTCTTCGTAATCAACCGAAAGCGGGAAAAAATCTACGCCTTCACGCGGTTTTGCCGAAGCGGTAACGTTACAAAGAACAGATGTTTCGCCATAGGTGGCGAGGATAGATGCGTTTGCAAGCTGAGCCATTTTGCCTGTTTCAAGCTTTAATTTTCTGCCTGCAAGTGTTGTTTCATAAACCTTGTAGTTTTCAAACATTTTTAAACCTCCATAAATTTATATATTTACGGGATCGGTCGGGGTTTAGCAATAAATTCTTTGCCGAATTACCGTTTCGGCAAACAATTCACTGCTAAAAACCGTTTTCTGACCCCGTATTTAACATTATATTTTGCCCATTAAAAAGCAAAAACAGACCGATTTAATAAAACTTAAATCGGTCTGCGGTGCGGCATTACTTACGAATACCAAGCTTAGCGATGATTGCACGGTATCTCTCGATATCCTTCTTCTGGAGATAGGTAAGGAGATTACGGCGGTGACCTACCATCTTGTGAAGTCCACGGCGTGAATGATGGTCATTCTTGTGAACCTTAAGATGCTCGGTAAGGTCAGCGATACGCTTTGTAAGAACAGCAATCTGTACTTCGGGAGAGCCAGTGTCACCCTCGTGAGCAGCGTACTGTTCCATTATAGCGGTCTTTTCCTCTTTAAGCATTATTTTCACCTCTTGATAAAATATTTTTCGATAAACCGTGTAAGAGGAACGGTGATTCCCGAGAAAAACGGGCTTACACCTCAAACACAGAATTACGAACAGCATTGATTATAACACATTCATTCCCTTTTGTAAAGAGTTTTTTTGTTATTATGTAAATTACAACGAATAAACCATAAAAACTTAATTTAACTTGACTTTATATCGTTATTAATTTATTATATAATCTGTGATTAATCTTTGTTATTATTAAGCAAAAGGTGTTGATTATTAATGAATAACAGCGAAAAGACCATGGAAAAAATCGTCGCTCTTTGTAAAGGTCGCGGCTTTATTTTTGCCGGCTCCGAAATTTACGGCGGCTTGGCTAACACATGGGACTACGGCCCTCTCGGCGCCGAGCTGAAAAACAACGTTAAAAAAGCATGGTGGAAAAAGTTTGTTCAGGAAAATCCATATAATGTAGGACTTGACTCCGCTATCCTCATGAATCCGCAAACTTGGGTTGCTTCGGGACATCTCGGCGGTTTCTCTGACCCGCTTATGGATTGCCGCGAATGTAAAGAGCGTTTCCGTGCCGACAAGCTTATCGAGGACTGGACCTCTGAAAATGGCGTTACTCTTTCTAAGCCGATTGACGCATTTTCGCAGCAGGAAATGAAGGATTTCGTTGAAGAAAACAATATTCCCTGCCCAACCTGCGGAAAGCATAATTTCACCGATATTCGTCAGTTTAACCTTATGTTCAAAACCTTCCAAGGTGTTACCGAGGACGCTAAAAACGTCGTTTATCTCCGTCCCGAAACCGCGCAGGGCATTTTCGTAAACTTCACTAATGTTCAACGCGCAAGCCGTAAAAAGCTTCCTTTCGGTATTGGACAAATCGGCAAATCATTCCGTAACGAAATCACCCCGGGTAACTTTATCTTCCGTGTTCGCGAGTTTGAACAAATGGAGCTTGAATTTTTCTGCCAGCCGGGTACCGACCTTGATTGGTTCCAGTATTGGAGAAGCTTCTGCAACAACTGGCTCCTTTCTCTTGGCATTAAAGAAGAAAATCTCCGTTTGCGTGACCATGACCCCGACGAGCTTTGTTTCTATTCAAAAGCTACTACCGACTTTGAGTTCTTGTTCCCGTTTGGTTGGGGCGAGCTTTGGGGAGTTGCTGACCGTACCGATTACGACCTTTCTCAGCACGCTGAACATTCCGGCAAGGATATGACCTACTTCGACCAGGAAAAGAACGAGCATTACATCCCCTATGTTATCGAGCCTTCGCTCGGCGTTGAGCGTTCCGTTCTTGCTTTCCTTTGCGACGCATACGACGAAGAGATTGTTGACGCCGAAAAGAACGACACCCGTGT
>JBGVDX010000262.1:0-1239 GCA_045119575.1 Acutalibacteraceae bacterium | reverse complement strand
AAACCGCCGAAGCCGCAACAAGCAAATACGAGTCGGACGAGCTGATTGCGGCGGCAAGAATACCAGCCATTACAAATCCCGCAAGAAGCGCAGGCATAAGTTTGGTAGACAAAAGAATAAATACCGTTTCGGAATCGTTTTGGGTGAGAAGCTCGGTCGGATAAATCGAACGGCCGATGATACCGATAAATACGGCGATAGTAAGAGAAATAAGCACCCAAACGGTAGCAATTCTGCGGGAACGGGTAAGCTCCTTTTCGTTGCGAATAGCCATAAATCGAAGGAGTACCTGCGGCATGCCGAAATAGCCAAGTCCCCAAGCAAGAGTGGATAACACGGTTAAGAAACCGTAGTTTCCGGCGGTACCAAACAAAGGCGCACCGTTTACAACCTCTTGTGCGCCGTCCTTAAGCGACGGTGTAGCGCCGCCGAACAGTTCAAGGAAGCCGGGAATTTCACGTACATTATCAATTACTGCGCCGAAGCCGCCGGCTTTTACAACACCGAGAACCACAACTACGGTAAGCGCAACAATCATAACAATTGCCTGCATAAAATCAGACGCACTTTCGGCAAGGAAGCCGCCGATTAAGGTGTATACCAAAACGAAAACAGCGCCGACAATCATCATCACCTTATAATCAAAGCCGAACAAGGTAGAGAAAAGCTCGCCGCAGGTGGCAAGACAGCTTGCCGCATATACGGTAAAGAAAATCAAGATGAAAAGCGCAGAAATAGTTAATATAATCTTACCCTTTTCGTGAAAACGGTTAGAGAAATAATCCGGTAAGGTGATTGCGTTGCCCGCTTTCACGCTGTAACGGCGAAGTCTCTTTGATACAATAAGCCAGTTAATGTATGTACCGGCGGCAAGACCGATTGCCGTCCACGCCGCTTCCGGTATACCGGCCCAATAAGCAACACCCGGCAAGCCCATAAGCAGCCAGCCCGACATATCAGACGCTTCGGCGCTCATAGCCGTAACCCATGGGCCTAAACTGCGTCCTCCTAAAAAGTATTCTTCGGAATTTTTGTTCGCTCTTTTCGCAAACACGACACCGATTACGATTACAGCGGCCATATAGATGACCATTGCAACCAGGTATTGTAATTTCGCCTCCATATTTACCCTTCTTTCAATCAAATAAAAATTATTATATCACAAACTACCTTAATTGTCTATATTTGATTTTTTCGGCAATAATAACAGTAAATATGGGAGGTATTTAAGATGAGTAA
>JBGVDX010000261.1:0-4081 GCA_045119575.1 Acutalibacteraceae bacterium | reverse complement strand
CGCAAAGTTCAACGGCGTTAAGCGATTTTCTTACGTCGCCGCCGCAACCTTGTGCAATTGCGGTAACCGCCTCGGGCTCGATATTGATTTTTTTGCCCTGTTCCTGACTCAAAAAATTAACGGCTCTAATAACCGCTTTTTCAATATCCTTTGCGTCAACGGGCTTAAATTCAAAGACGGTTGAGCGGGATAAAATAGCGTTATATATATAAAAATAAGGGTTTTCGGTGGTTGACGCAATAAGCGTAATGTTTCCGTTTTCGATATGTTCAAGCAAGCTTTGCTGTTGGCGTTTGTTAAAATACTGTATCTCGTCAAGATAAAGCAAAATTCCGTCAAGGGCGGAAAAGGTGCCTATCTCTCCGATAACCGACTTTATATCCTGAGTTGACGCAGTTGTGCCGTTCAAAATGTGCAAACGGCGGTTGGTGCGGTTGGCGATAATTCGGGCAAGGGTGGTTTTACCGACACCCGACGGACCGTAAAATATCAAATTAGGCACATTGCCGCTTTCGATAATGCGACGAAGGGCTCTTCCCTCATCGACAAGGTGATGTTGGCCGACGATATCCTCAAGAGTTTGCGGTCTCATGCGGTCGGCAAGCGGGGACGACATATTTGCGGCACCTCCTTAAAGCTTAATCATAATTATATATTTTACTACAAAATTACTATTTTGTAAAGCAACACATATATTTATAAAAGGGGTGGCAAAAATGTTTTGTGTTTTAATAAAAGACGACGGTAAAAAAAGCGGTTTCGGGCGGCTTAAAAAGGTTTCTGTTCAACACGTAAACTACGGCAAGTCCCGTTACGATATCGTCGCCGTAAAATCTAAAAAGGGGTGTATTCCGAAAAAAGCGGTTGAAAAGGCGGTCGGAGGTCGCCCCGTAATCAAACAGGTTGACATAATTATAAAAGAAAACTTTGCCTTATCCCCTTTTGACAGCGGTATGTTTAAGCGACACACCGAAATTAACACTTTTTTTAAAGTATTGTCGATTGCATCAAGGTTTAAACGGTCGGTCTCGGTTGCATTCATTGACCTTGACTGCCGTTACTGCGGTTGTTTAAGACGTATTATGGAGCTTTCTAACGAAGTTTACATAATTACAAATAAAATTGAGGAATACACCCGCTACGCGAACCAATGTTTTTCCGAATACGGGGCGGCGCCGATTGTAACCGACGGCAAAGAAATCGCAAATAAGTGCCACGTTGTATTTTCGCCCGACGGCGAGAGAGTTTCCGAAAAAAATAAATGCGTTTTTGCGCCGACTGAGGACGCTTTTCACATAGAAACGGGGTGCATTTCCACCCTTTACGGGTGTCCGAAAGGGGTAAGCGAAATTGACTTCGCAGGGGCGCTTTTTGAGCTATGCGGTATAGAGCGAATGGGCAATATCGCCGCCGATTTTATGGTAAAATCGGGAGTAAAACACAGTATTAGGGAGATTGCGGAAACGATATGTCTTGACATAAGATAGTTTTTTTATTATAATGAAATGTATTCATTTATTAATTATATTTTCACGGTAATATTTACTGCACATTTGGCCGTGAAAACCACCGGTGCAGCGGAGAAACGGAAGCGAAAACAACATGTCTAAACCTATCACCCTTACTGCTGAAGGTCTTAAAAATCTCGAAAAAGAATACGAGAAGCTTACCACCATCACTCGTAAAGAGATTGCTGAGAAAATCAAGGTTGCACGTTCTTTCGGTGACCTTTCGGAAAACAGCGAATATGATGAAGCCAAAAACGAGCAGGCCAGAGTTGAAGCCCGCATTGTAGAGCTTGAGGGCATGCTCAAAAACTACACCATTATTGACGAAAGTTCCATTGACAAAACCAAAGTCCATCTTGGTTCTAAGGTTAAAGTTTTGGACGTTGAATTTAAAGAGGAAACCGTTTACACCATCGTGGGCAGCGCTGAAGCCAACCCGATGGAAGGTAAAATTTCCAACGACTCCCCCGTGGGCAAGGCTCTTATCGGCGCCAAAAAGGGTCAAACCGTTACCGCCGACACTCCTGCCGGAGAACTCAAGTTTAAAATTCTTGAAATCTCCAAATAATTTTTAAAAAACACGGACGGGTTGAAAAACACCCGTTCTTCTTTTGTAAAGGAAGTGCTTAAAATGGAAGAAATTAAGGATACCGCCGTCGTTGAGCAGGAACTCACCGAAGTGCTCCGTATTCGCCGTGAAAAGCTCGCTAATTTGCAGGCTGACGGCAACGACCCTTTTGTAAAAACTAAGTTCGATTTTTCCGATTATACCGTTGATATCAAGGCTGATTTTGAAAAGTATAACGAAAAAACCGTTCGTATCGCCGGCCGTATTATGAGCCGCCGTATCATGGGCAAGGCAAGCTTCTTTAATCTTCAGGACAGCCTTGGCAACATTCAAATTTACATTCGACGCGATGATGTAGGCGAAGACGTTTACGCCGCATTTAAAAAATGGGATATCGGCGATATCGTCGGTCTTGAAGGCTTTGTTTTCCTTACTAAAACCGGCGAAATTTCGGTTCATACCCAGTCGATTGAGCTGCTTGCAAAATCGCTCCTTCCCCTCCCCGAAAACTTCCACGGACTTAAGGATAACGACCTGCGTTACCGTCAAAGATACGTTGACCTTATCGTTAACCCCGAGGTTAGAGACGTTTTCGAAAAGCGTTCCAAGATTTTAAAGGAAATCCGTAACTATCTTGACGGCAAGGGCTTTATGGAGGTTGATACTCCTATCCTTGTTCCGCTTGAAATCGGCGCCTCTGCCCGTCCGTTTAAGACGCATCATAACACCCTTGACATGGACATGTATCTCCGTATCGAAACCGAGCTTTATTTAAAAAGGCTTATTGTCGGCGGCATGCACCGTGTTTATGAGGTAGGCCGTATTTTCCGTAACGAGGGCATGGACACAAAGCACAACCCCGAATTTACAACCATCGAGCTTTATCAGGCTTTCACCGATTATCAGGGTATGATGGATTTAGTTGAGGAGCTTTACAAATTGCTCGCAGAAAAGATTTGCGGCGGCCTCAAAATCACATATCAGGGCAAAGAAATCGACATGGGCAACTGGGAACGCCTTACCATGGTTGAGGCTGTCAAGAAATATTCCGGTTGCGATTACTATGATTGGGAAACCGATGAGCAGGCTCGCGAATGTGCTAAGAAAATGCACGTTGAGATTCCCGAAAACGCCACAAAGGGTACCGTTCTTGCCGAGTTCTTCGACGCTTTTGTTGAAGAAAAGCTTATTCAGCCGACCTTTATCTACGATTATCCGGTTGAGAACAGCCCGCTTGCTAAGCGCAAGCCGAGCGACCCCGCTTTTACCGAGCGTTTTGAGTATTTCATCAACGCAACCGAGTTCGGTAACGCGTTCAGCGAGCTTAACGACCCGATTGACCAAAAAGAACGCTTCGAGCGTCAGGTTGCCGCCAAAAAGGCTGAGGAACCCGAAAGCAAGGCCGAGGTTGATTACGATTACGTAACCGCGCTTGAATACGGTATGCCTCCTACGGGCGGTTTGGGCTTTGGTATCGACCGTCTTGTAATGCTCCTTACCAACAGCGCCTCTATCAGAGACGTACTCCTCTTCCCCACAATGAAGCCCTTAGATTGACCGAAACGCGAAAAAGCCCGTAATATCAAGGGTTTTCGGACACAGGGGAAACGAAAAACCTTACGCCTTACACCAAACTTACACCAATCGATGTAGGAAAACGTGCAGAGGCAAAAAAATCGCATAATTTCAAAGTGTGAATGGGCGACTTTCTTTCGAGGTCGCCCATTATTTGAAAAGACAGATAAACAAATCGGGATTTAGGGGAGGAAAATATGGTCAGTATAACAGATGCAAAACAGATTATCAGACTTGCAACGGATGCGGAGATTAAAGTATTTCTTGACGGCGGTTGGGGTGTAGATGCGCTTATTGGATATGAAACAAGAAGACATAACGATATTGATATATTTGTAGAAAAGAAAGATTATCATAAATTTATACAGATAATTAAAAACAATGGTTTCTATGAGATAAAAATGGAGTATACAACAACGAACCATACAGT
>JBGVDX010000260.1:0-3832 GCA_045119575.1 Acutalibacteraceae bacterium | reverse complement strand
AATGGTGTAAACGAGGTACGATACAGTGTAACCGGTAGCCAGCTGGAGACCGATACCGCCCCAAACCCACTTGCCGCTCTTCATCTCGGCATTCATAGCGCCGATAGCAGCAAAGCAAGGAGGAGCATAAAGGTTAAACATCAAGTAAGCAAGCGCCGCAACCTTAGTGATTGCCATAATGCCTGCAACCTCTGCGCCGGCACCTTCCATAAGAGCAAGCTCCTCAGTGTCGATGAGATTTTCAAGGCCAACGAAGCAAACAGCGAGAGTACCAACAACGTTTTCCTTTGCAATAAAGCCGGTAACTGCTGCTGCTGCGAGCTGCCAAGAGAGAACGCCGACAATCGGAACGAGCAGGTAAGCGAAAGGCGATGCAATAGATGCCAAAATGGACTGGTCTGCGGACTCAG
The DNA here is from genome assembly GCA_045119575.1 of Acutalibacteraceae bacterium. GTDB lineage: Bacteria > Bacillota > Clostridia > Oscillospirales > Acutalibacteraceae > UMGS1976. Next base: position 3,422 of record JBGVDX010000260.1, on the reverse strand, counting down.
CAACCTGGAAGCTCCAAGTAAAGGTCTGCATCAACTGAACTACCATGTTGCAGAGAAGGATGATAGTAGCGGCCTTAACGATGTATGCCCAGCCACGGCTGCACATGGATTTGAAAGCGCCCCAAAGAGAAGGAGCCTTATATTCGGGAAGTTCTATGATAAAGAAGGATTTTCTTGCTTTGTAGCCGGTAATCTTGTTAACAAGAAGTGCGCCGAGGAAAATAAGTACAATGCCGGAGAGGTACATCAACGTGCTTACCCAACCTGCGTCATCGAAGAATGCGCCTGCAAAAAGCGCAATTACAGGGATTTTTGCACCGCAAGGCATAAAGGGAGCAAGCATGGCTGTGGCTCTTCTCTCACGTTCGTTACGGATGGTACGGCTTGCCATGATACCGGGAACCGCACAACCGATGGTGATAACGAAAGGAATTACGGATTTACCGGAAAGACCAACCCTCTTGAAAATCGGGTCAAGCACAACGGCAACGCGGGACATATAACCGCAATCCTCAAGCAACGCGATGAGGAAGTACATAACCATAACCAGGGGAAGGAAGCCGACAACGGCAACCACACCGCCGATAACGCCGTCAACAAGGATAGCGGAAAGAAGCGGATTTGCATCAGCAAGGAGCTCGCCTACCCAGCCCTGGAAGGTTTCAAGCCAGCCAACGAGAAGGTCAGCAATCGGAGTACCTACCCAAACCTGAGAAATTTGGAACACGAGGAACATAACTACGGCAAAAATCGGAATACCGAGCCACTTGTTGGTAAGAACAGCGTCAATCTTATCGCCGAAATTCTTATCCTTGGTAAGAACCTTACGGGTCTCAACATCCTTAACAATCTTATTTACAAAATCAAAGCGCTTACGGTCAGCCGCTTCAACAACTGCCTTATCAGTCAGGTCAATGTCACCCTGAACATAAGGAGCGCTCTGAGTATCGTTAGCATGAGCAATTGCAGCATCAACAACCGCTTTTAAACCATCCGCAGAGGTGGAAACGGTATTCACTACAGGGCAACCAAGCTTTGCGGAAAGAGCCTCTGTATCAATCTTAGTACCTTTCTTTTCGTTGAGGTCCCTCTTATTAAGCGCTACAACTACGGGGACACCAAGCTCCAAAAGCTGCGTAGTGAAAAAAAGGCTACGGCTAAGGTTGGTAGCGTCAACGATGTTGATGATTACATCGGGATTTTCCTTTTTTACATAGGAGCTGGCGATGCTCTCTTCACTGGTGAAGGGAGACATGGAGTATGCACCGGGAAGGTCAACAGCGATCAGCTGTTCACTACCTGCATACGCCTTTTTAATCGGGTGTTCTTTTTTGTCTACGGTAACACCTGCCCAGTTGCCGACTTTTTCGTTACGGCCGGTCAGAGCATTGTACATTGTGGTTTTACCTGAGTTTGGGTTGCCTGTCAAAGCAATTCTCATGGGTCTTTCCTCCTTCAATTCCTAACTTTATACTAAACCTTTCGGATAAAGTTACAGGTTGATCATTTTTCGGTTAGCAGCCGCTAACCCGCAAGCAAAAAAACAATCAGCAGATTGCTTTTTTGCCATTTAAGTTAAATAACAATGGCCTCAGCCAACTGAGAGTCGATATTATAGCGTCCGTCTTTAATGGAAACCGTGCATCCGCCCTTGCGATGAGCTACGACTGTAATCGCTTCGCCATCGTAACAACCAAGGGAGAACAAAAACGCATTCAACTCTTCGTCGTCTGTTTTGATCTGCTGAATAATGTATTCTTTTCCTTCTACAGCATCTTTCAAAGTCATAATATGTACCACCGTTGTATATTCTCTATTTATGTTCAGCGCATAAATCATATTATGTTAGCAACCGCTAACTCTATGTCAAAAATATAGTTAGTCATTGCTAACTTTGGTAATTATATCATCTTATTTCTATTTTGTCAACAGGTTTTTGAATGCTTTTCGTCAAATCCCGAACTTTTGTGACAATTGCCCGAGAAATTTCATTGATTTTTCCGTTTGTTTGTGATATGATAACGAATAGTTAATCAATAATTCAGTATTTAGGAGTTCATTATGGCATTAAAACCATCCGGCGAGATGTATCTCGAAACAATTTATGTGCTATGCAAAAAGAAGCCCTCGGTGCGTTCCATCGATGTGGCTGAGCATATGAATTTTTCCAAGCCCAGCGTCTCTCGCGGCGTTGGACTTCTAAAAAAGGATAATTATATCAGCGTTGACAAGGACGGATATATCACCTTAACTGAAAAGGGACTTTTGGTCGCTCAAAAAATTTATGAGCGCCATACTGTGCTGAGTAAAGTTTTGATGATGCTCGGCGTTGACGAGGAAACCGCATCCGAGGATGCCTGCAAAATCGAACACGTCATCAGCGATAAATCCTTTAATTCTCTTAAAAAGTATATGGAGAATAAATAAGCGATATGAAGACGATTTGTTTCGGCATCGCCATCATGCCGTTCGCAATATTGGTTTAGGTATCCCGGTTCGGACACTTTGCATATATAACGGCCGGTATCGGGCTAATCGGTCCGGCCTTCGCCTTTGCAGGGGCTTGTTAAAAGAAAAAAACGCTATTTATACTGACAGCAGAGACTCAACCGAGCCTCTGCTGCTTTATTTTTTCCGGTTTGTAGATTTTTACGCCCCATATAAAATGCACGATATGGAACACCCATAAAAGCGCCGAGCAAGGGAGACACTTCGTAAAGAAGTGTTCTCCAATTCGTGTGGTTGGCGCTTACCTAACATTTTTGTTAGATCGCCCTGTGGATCTACGTCAATCACCAATACTCTTTTGCCGTCAGCAGCAAGTCCAGCAACGAGATTAAAAACGGTTGTATCATGATATTTTCAAGAAACTTTCAAGATTTCAGTTTTATTTCGTTTTATGCATCATAAATAGTATTTTCATTCCACCTCATTTTTATCATTAAATAAGAAAACAGACGCAGTATATTTCGCCTGCGCCTGTTCTTTTGGAATAAGCAACAACCCACCGTGCATTGTTCCATAGGAGTTTACTTATGCTAAATCCTATGACTTATAATGATTTTACAAACTGCTTATTCAATGTATCTATGATTGTGGGCAGCATCAGTGAGAATACAACAGCGGTAACGATACCGGCAATTACTCGTGTAGGTATAGCAACATAAATTGCATAGTAGGATTGATAATATCCGTAAAGCTTTTGCTCAACCAACATTGCACCTGTATTAAAAAGTGTAACGAGAAGAGAACTGATGCAAGTTTCAATCGTTAAGACGCCTGGTTTCAAGCTTTTCTTGAAAGCTTTGAACAGAAGTCCCATCGATAAACCACGTACTACTGCTGGAAGAACCCATAAGAGTGTTGTCGCACTCATACCGTATGTAATCATCTGACCCGTAAAGGCACCGACGAAACCGGTT
>JBGVDX010000259.1:0-3201 GCA_045119575.1 Acutalibacteraceae bacterium | reverse complement strand
TACCGTAAAGGGCGACATTCATGATATAGGTAAAAATATAGTTAAGTTGCTGCTTGAAAATTACGGCTTTAACGTAATTGACTTAGGAAAAGACGTTTCCCCCGACGAAATTTTAAAGTCAGTAATAAAATACGGCGCTCCGTTAGTCGGGTTAAGCGCATTAATGACAACAACCGTACCGGCTATGGAGGAAACGGTTAAATTAATTAAAGAAAAGGCGCCTTTTTGCAAAACCGTTGTCGGCGGAGCAGTATTAACCGAGGATTATGCTAAAAAAATCGGCGCCCATAAATATGCAAAGGACGCCATGGAAACCGTAAGATACGCCGAAGAAATATGCCGATAACATCCCCGAAAGGCATATTTTATGATGTATTATTCATGCAAGGTCGTGCCTAAAAATCAAAAGCACCGTGAAAACGGTGCTTTTTTTCATACTAAAATCAATTCAACAATAAATACCGCAACACAGCAACACGCCGCAACGGTGAAAAGTTTAGCTCCGAACCATGCCAATAAAACGCCGATTATTAGAGCGATTATTCCTGCAATTGGATTTTGAGTTGCGTTGACGATTGCAGGAAAAGTCATTACAGCCAAGGTAACATAAGGCACATAATACAAAAACGAGCGTAAGGTTCTGTTTTTTATCTCACCTTTAATTAAAACAAGAGGTATCACTCTTACCGCATATGTGACAAGAGCCATTACTGCGATATACAAGTATGAATTAATCTCCATTACCGCTCACCTCTTCGCCCTTATGCGGAAATAAAATCGCCGCCGCCAAAGATATGACAACAGTTAACACAATAATTCTTGTACCGCTTGAAATATCGCAAATAAATGGAATATAAGACGCACAAAAGCTTGCCGCAAAGGAAATTACAATTAAAGCGGCAATTATCTTGTCCTTTTTGCCCGCCGGAATTATAATAGCAAGGAACATTCCGTAAAGCGCAACGCTAAACGCACTAACAAGTCTTATCGGCATAAGATCGCCCGCAATATTGCCTATTACAGTCCCTACCCACCAACAAGGACCCGCACATAAAATAGCGCCGTAGGAGTAAAACGGATTAATATATCCCGATTTTGCAATAGAAATACCGAATATCTCGTCGGTTAGACCGTATGCAATTAAAAAGCGGTGGATTATCGACATTTTAGGATAAACACGCTGACTTATAGCGCAGCTCATAAGTACATAACGAATATTCGCTATAAGTGTTATAAGCGCCATTTCAAAAAGCGTACCTTTTGCCGCAATAACCGTGAATCCTGCCATTTCGCCCGCAGATGCATTACAAAAAAAGCTCGCTAAAAAGCTTTGAAAAAATGATAAACCTACATTTTGAGCTTCTATGCCGAGCGAAAAGGACACGGCAAAATAGCCGAGACCGATAGGAATACCGTCTCTCAGCCCGTTTAAAAACGCGCTTCTTTTATTTAAAACACCGATTGTTTCTCCGTTTTTTAGAGCCATTAATATATACCTTTCAACTATAATCTGACAAATATTTTAACAAATTACTACCGATAAGTAAAGCGCAATTCAAAATTAAAAATAAAATATAAAGATACTATAATTTTCTTGATAAAAAACAAAATTAATAGTTGAAATTACGAAAAAGGCGTGTTATAATTAACGCATAAGGTAGTTGAATTGTTAATTTTTATTGAAATTAGGAGGATATTTTCATGAAAAAAATTGTAGCCTTATTACTCGCTTTAACATTAACATTAGCGCTTCCTGTTTTTGCTTTTGCTGAAGACAGCCCTTCCGGTAAACCCGAGTACAAAGTTCAAATCATAAACGTTGACGGCGGTACCGCAGTAGGTAACAAAAATCCTGACGGTTCTTACACCGTTACCGTTACAGTTAAAGAAGGATATAAGTTTAATAAATGGACTATTGAAGGTGAGTACGAACTCGTTGATAGCGACCTTACCGACGACACCGTAACCTTCACATACACCAGCGATATTACAGTTACTCCTTCATATACTAAAGATGGCGCCTCTTCCGGAGCCGGCAGCGTTGACACAGGTAGCGGTTCCCCTGACACCGAAAACAACAACTCCTATACTTTAGCTGTTGTTTCTTTGCTCGCTGTAATTGCTGTTGCAGGCGTATTCGTAATTAAGAATAAAGTCGTAACCGAATAATTACTTTTTTTCGACATTAATCCTGTCCTGATTCTTTAAAGGTTTCAGGATAGGATTTTATTTTTAAAGGTGGTCAATATGAAAATCAAAAACAAGAGTGTTTTTATTTTATCTGTTGCTGTAATCCTTGTTATCGCAATTATTATCGGTACAGTTATTTGGAACTTAAATTTGGGTAATTTCAATTCGGATAAATACAAAACATCATCGGGTGAAAAGAACATTACTGTTTCCGATAATAACGATGACGTTCCGCGCGTTGAGAACCCGATTAATTTCAACGAGCTTGAAAAAGAAAATGAAGATATACACGGTTGGATTACAGTTCCCAATACTAATATTGACTACCCTATTGTTCAAAGCTATTCCGAAGATGACCTTTTCTATATTGACCACGACATTAATAAAGAAAAAGCTAAGGCGGGGGCGATTTTTACCCAAAAGCTTAATCAGCGGGATTTCACCGACCCTAATACATTGATTTACGGTCACAATATGGCTAACGGAACAATGTTCCGCCACCTCCATAAATTTAAGAAAAAGAGTTTCTTTGAAGAAAACCGCTATTTTTATATTTATACCCGCGGCCATATTTTAACCTATGAAATATTTGCGGCGTATGAGTATGATGACCGTCATATTTTGAATTCCTTCAATTTTTATGATAAAGAAGTTTACGCCGAATATTTAGAGAGTGTACAAAAAAATAATTCTATTTATAAAAACTTGCGTGACATTGAAGTAACGACAGATGATAGAATAGTTACGCTAAGCACTTGTTTGACAAAGAGTCAGCCCAACAAACGTTATCTTGTTCAAGGAGTTTTAATAAAAGATGAGCTTACTTATTAATAAGTATTTATTATTTGATAAAGCATGGAAGAAGCTTCTTTTCGTTATAATAAGTATTGCTATACTCGGTTTTTCTGTTTTTTCGATTTTTTACGTCTCTCTTGCCGATATCCAATTTTATAAAATACCTATTATAACACTTTCATTAACGACAATATTACTGTGGTTTTTTGTATATTT
>JBGVDX010000258.1:0-1320 GCA_045119575.1 Acutalibacteraceae bacterium | reverse complement strand
CGCCGGCGTTTATTACGGCGCCGTCGTAATTTTCGAGCACGGAATGAATAGCGTCAACTATTTCACCTTCGATATTCGATTGGAAAAAATCAATTTCTGCGCCAAGACTTTCACCCAGCGTTTTTAAATCGGCGTTGATATCGTCAAGCGAGCGCGACCCGTAAATTTCAGGTTCGCGTTTGCCGAGCATATCAAGGTTCGGCCCGTTTATAATAAGTATTTTTTTCATATCTTTCACCTCATTTTGGTTGTTTGCGGCGTCGGCTATTGCGTTAACCTCGTTTACCGCCTCGTCAAAAAGCTGGTCGGGCGAAAACCCGTAAAACTTAACGATTTTTTCAATAACCTTTAGCTTCGGGATTTCCTTTCCGCTTTCGTACCGTTCCATCGTTTTTTCGCGAACGCCTACCGCGGCGGCAACCTCTTTTACCGTAAAGCCTTTTTGCTCACGAAAGGCTTTTAATTTTTCGTTAAATCTCATTTTTTCTGCACTTCCAGCTGCTTAAGATACATGGCCTTCATAGCCTTGGAATCCTCCGCCTGCGTTCCCGCCGACTCGCAAATTATCGTCGGGGAACAATCGCGTTCCACAATTAATTCGGCAAGAAACTCAAAATCGGGGCCGAAAAGGTTATCCTCAAAGGTGAGATGCCTAACCTCGCCGCCGTCGGAATATTCGATTTTCGAAAAATGAGCATGAAATTTTTTCATTCGCTCGTTGCCGATTGCGTTTTCGATAGTATCAAGAACTTTCGCAAAATCCTCTTTTGTTTTAAGCCCGCCCTTGGTCCTTGAATTAAGGTGACCGAAATCAATGCACGGAATAACGCGTTCGTCAACCTGACAAAAACGCATAATTTCGTCAAGGTCGCCTAACTGATTAATCTTGCCCATTGTTTCGGGGCAAAGCGTAATGTGACCAAGCCCGTTTTCGTCAAGCGCCTTTACGGCGCGGTCAAAGGTGCTGATAGCGAGGTTGACGGCGTCGATACGTTCAAACTTGCCTTTTCCGCCGGGGTGAACAACAACCCTCGTTGCTCCCATCCAGTCGGCGGCCTTTGCGCTTTGCAGAATATAGTTTATCGAGTTGTCGAGCTTTGCTTCCTCGGCGGCCGCAAGCGAGATGTAATACGGCGCATGAAGCGACAAAGCGATGTTTTTCTCCTTTGCGAGCTTGCCCAGTTGACGGGCCTTGTCCTCGCCGATGTTAAACCCTCTGCCGCATTGATACTCGTATGCGTCAAGTCCCATTTTAACGATATATTCGGGTACGTCAAGGCTTGATTTATATTTCATGGCGGCGAAGCTGTCGGAATTGCC
>JBGVDX010000257.1:0-1539 GCA_045119575.1 Acutalibacteraceae bacterium | reverse complement strand
GTGCTTATAGAGAGCATGGGAAAGCAAAACCTTATATATAAGCATGCAATATCGACAATGATTCCTTCGGTTAACATAAAACTGATTAATGAAGAGGACGAGCCTGCTTAAACTTATGATTTAGGAGCTGATAAAAGTATGAACGGAAAGTATACGAGAATTTTGGCAACTGCCGCCGGAATACTGCTTATTATATATCTTTTATACCAAACTATGTTCACTTCGCTCAGCTCCATAAAAACCGAAACGGCGATAGCCTATACCGCCGAGGAAACCATTTCGGCTCAGGGTTACATAATACGTGACGAAACCTTGATTACAAGCGACGACGCTGCGGGCGGAGTGCTAAGTTATGAAATCGCCGACGGTAACCGAGTATCAAAGGGCGGAAAGGTCGCCGGTATATACAAAAGCGAACGTGACGTTGAAATTAAGGCGCAGATTGCCGAGTTGGATAATCAGATATCCAATCTTTCGGTGGTGTGCAACATGGATATGAGCAACGTCACCGATTTAAGCCGAATCGATAACCAAATAAAAACGGGACTTATTGATTTGCTTGACAGTGTTGACGGCGGAGACTACAGCTCGCTTGCCGCCGACGCCGACGAATATCTTACCTTGCTCAATAAACGCCTTGTCGCAATCGGCGCCGAAACCGATTTCTCGGCTCGGCTTGCAACGTTACAGTCGCGAAAAGCCGAGCTTGAATCTCAACTCGGTACGGCGATAGATATTACCAGCGAAAGCGCCGGATATTTCGTCTCGTCTATTGACGGCTACGAAAACGTTTTGAGTACCGACAGCATCAAAACCTTGACAAAGGAACAGCTTGAGTCGATTAAGCCCGAGGATACAAAGACGGAAAACGTAATCGGTAAAACGGTTGACAGCGTTGACTGGTATATTGCGACCGTTCTTTCTTTCGAGGATTCTCTTAAATTCACCGAGGGTCAGGCGCTTAGTATAAGAGTACCGCTCCAAACGGCTACCGAGTTACCCGTAACGGTTGAAAAAATTAACCGTGACGCCGCTTCGTCCGAAACGGTAATCGTGTTTAAGTGCGGATATATGAACGGCGAGCTTTCGCTTATAAGAACCCAGCCGTTGACCATAATTGTGTCAAGCTCGGAGGGATTATATGTCCCGAACGACGCAAGACGAATTGTCGACGACCAAATGGGCGTATTTGTAAAAACGGGCAACGCAATTAAATTTAAGCCCATTGAGGTTATATATAACGGAACCGGATTTGTAATTTGCAACAAAGAGGGCGAGCTGCGCCTTTACGACGAGGTTATTGTAAAAGGAAATGATTTATATGACGGAAAAATTGTTAATTGATGATATCGCCGAGCGCTGTAAAATCTTTGACGAGAACTACGCCGAAGTTACCGAGCGCATCGCCATAGCGGCAAAAAAATCGGGCAGGCGGGCGGAGGATATACACCTTCTCGCCGCCACTAAAACAATACCCGTTGAGGTAATAAACCACGCAATAAAAAGCGGCGTAACCCTTATCGGAGAAAACCGAGTACA
>JBGVDX010000256.1:0-2130 GCA_045119575.1 Acutalibacteraceae bacterium | reverse complement strand
TTTTGACTACGCCGAGAAAATCTAATTACAGATTTACTTAAAAATATAGTTTCAGGCTTTGCAGCCAGCAAAATTGTGCTGCATAGCCTGAAATTTTGTCGAAATTCTTATTTATAATGCTTGACAAAATTAATTACGGATAATATAATATTATCTGTTATATTTTGAGGTGAAGAAAATGATTATTGATGTTGGTAATATTTTTGTTGCCGACGGGTCGGTAGTTCCGCTTGACCTCGATTTTGATTTTGCCGATGTTGAGTACAGGGATATATATCCTTTTAAAGAAAAGGCTTCTTTTAAGGGTAATGTTTCCAACCGTGCCGGAGTCGTTACATTGGACGGCTGTGTTCGATGCAATTACACAGCGCCGTGTGACCGATGCGGTGAAATTTGTACGGAATCTCTTTGCGTTGATATTGAATATACGTTGGTTCAGCGCCTTGAGAACGACGATGAAAAAGACGGGTTTATTGTCGTTTCCGACAAACTGCTTAATATTGATGAAATTGTCTTATCTGACCTGATTTTGAATGTGCCTATGAAGCATTTATGTGATGACGACTGTAAAGGTCTTTGCATGAATTGCGGCGCAAATTTAAATTCAGGTAAGTGTAGCTGCAAAAACGATGATATTGACCCTCGTTTAGCGGCGCTTAAAGAGTTGTTAGATTAAAATTAACAATAATGTATCATGGTTAAAAGGAGGTGCTGATAATGGCAGTACCGAAGAGAAAAACCTCAAAACAGAGAAAGAATAAGAGACGTTCCAACGTTTGGAAGATGGATGCTCCTGCACTTGTAAGATGTCCGCAGTGCAACGAGTATAAGCGTCCGCACAGACTCTGCCAGAACTGTGGCTACTACAACGGTAGACAGGTTGTTGCTAAAGAGGCATAAGTAATTCATATGTTTGGTAAATGCTCTCACAATAGCTTTGTGGGAGCATTTATTATACTTTGTAGAAAGGAGCCATGTTATGTCGGTTAAAATTACGTCGGTTGATAAACGTTCCGTTTGCGATAAACACGGAATAAAAGCAGATGATATATTAATTGCTGTTAACGATAACGAGATAATGGATGTTCTCGATTACCGTTTTTATATTTTAGACGATAAGCTTAAACTTACAGTTGAACGCAACGGAAAAAGAAAAGATATTAAAATCAATAAAAAACAGTATGACGATATCGGGTTGAATTTTAACACATATTTAATGGACGAGCAAAAATCTTGCCGAAATAAATGTGTATTTTGTTTTATTGACCAGTTGCCTAAAGGACTTAGAGACAGCCTTTACTTTAAAGACGACGATTCAAGGCTTTCTTTCTTATTCGGAAATTACATTACGCTTACAAACATCAGCGAACATGAGGTCGAACGCATTATTAAGATGCATATCAGCCCAATTAATATTTCCGTTCATACAACCAATCCTGAGCTTCGTTGTAAAATGATGAATAACCGATTTGCGGGCGATGCTTTAAAAATATTATACCGACTGGCTGAGGGTGGCACGAAGCTTAACTGTCAACTTGTTCTATGCCCGAACATAAATGATGGCGATGAGCTTAGACGCTCGCTTGATGATTTAACGGCGCTTTACCCGTCGGTTCAAAGTATTGCCGCTGTACCGCTTGGAATGACTAAGCACCGTGACGGATTGGCGGAATTAACACCTTATAATACTGAATCTGCTCGCGAAACTATTGCGATAATCGACGAGTACGGCAAAAAATGTTTTGAAAAGTACGGAACACGGCTTGTTTACGCCGCTGACGAATTTTATCTTAAAGCGAAGTTACCGTTTCCTGATGAAGCTTATTATGAGGAGTATTCCCAACTTGATAATGGGGTTGGAATGTGTACTCTGCTAAAGAATGAGTTTTGTGAGGCGGTTGAGTCGGAAAATGACGAAATTTTATGCAATAAAAAAATTTCTGTAGCAACGGGTGTGGCCGCTTATTCGCTTTTGTGCGAATTGGTTGACATTGCGAAGAAAAAATGGCATAATTTAGAGTGTAGCGTTTATGGAATTAAAAACGAATTTTTCGGCGAATCAATAACTGTTTCCGGCCTTGTAACCGGGAAGGATTTAATTTCACAGCTTACGGGTAAAAATCTCGGCGA
>JBGVDX010000255.1:0-3883 GCA_045119575.1 Acutalibacteraceae bacterium | reverse complement strand
CTGAACGTTTGTGTTCGGTATATCAATCCAACCGACGAAATCGTTGTTTGCGGTGTAAAGGGCGCGGTACTTGTTAAGAATACCGTCCTCACCGGTGGTGGTGTTGGTTTCGTCAAGTAATTCCTCGGCATGGCTTTTGTTTGATTCGTAAGTAATGCGGTTGCCGAGATATATGCCGAGATATGCGAAAGCGCCGATAAAAACGACAAGAGCGATAAGGAAAATAAGCTTACGGAAAATCTCTCTTGCGGGGTCGCCCTTCCACGGAATAAAGAATTTAAGGAAACGGATACCAAGGCTCGGCTTTTTCTCGGACTTTGCTGTTTCGTCGGCTTTGTCGGTTTGCGTGGCAGCCGTTTTCTCAGCCTCTTCCGCGGCAGCCTTTGTTTGAGAGGCAGCTTCGGCAGCAAGGTCATCGGGCTTTTTTTCAGCCTTGACCGCGTCAACCGTAGCCGCAACCGCCGAAAGGTCAGCCTCGTTTTTGTCCGAGGCCTTGCCGTTGGCACTGTCGGAGACATCGTCGCCGTTTTCTTCGACAACAACCGCCGAAAGGTCAATATCTTCCGCCGCTTCTGCGACGGGCGCAGCCTCTGCAACGGGCGCTGTCTCTGCGACGGGCGCCGTTTCTACGACGGGCGCCGACTCTGCGACGGGCGCCGCTTCTGCGACGGGCGCCGACTCTACGACGGGCGCCGACTCTGCGACGGGCGCCGACTCTGCGACGGGCGCCGCTTCTACGACGGGCGCTGTCTCTGCAACGGGCGCCGCTTCTACGACGGGCGCCGCTTCTACGACGGGCGCTGTCTCTGCAACGGGCGCTGTCTCTGCGACGGGCGCCGACTCTGCGACGGGCGAAATCTCGTTCATGGTGTCTTCGTCGGCAAAAATGTCGTCGCCCTTGACGGCTTTTTTACTTTTTTTCGGCTTTTTGGGAGCCTTATCCTCAACTATCGGTTGAACAGCGGCTCTTTTTTCCGGCGTATCATATTGTGTCGGCTCGCCGGTTTCGGCAAACTGGAGCTTGTTGGGGTCAAATTGCATTTTTTCACTCATTCGGTTACACCTCGTATTTTCTGTCAGCTTCTTCATCGGTCATACCGCCGCTTAGGAAATCGCCGTCTCCGCACAGATAAAGCCGCAACATATCAAGTGCGTGTGATGAAGCTATGTGTCGTATATATTCACGCTCGTTTGAGCTTCTGCCCAAATTGAGCCTCCTCATGAAAACCTTTTCTCCGTCGCAAAGCGCAACGAAAACCAAGCCGGTCGGCTTGCCCTCGAACGAACTGCCCGCAACGCCCGTAGTAGCAATGCCGAAATCGGCGTTTGCCTTTTGACGAACGCCCTCCGCCATCATTCTTGCGACGGGGCCGCTTACGGTGCCGAGCTTGGCTATAACCTGGTTGTCAACTCCAAGCACCTCGTTCTTAATCTTGCCCGAATAGGAGACAACGCCAAGCTCAAAAACCTCCGACGAGCCGGAAACGGCGGTAATGCGTTTCGCAACCAATCCGCCCGTGCATGATTCGGCCGTTGCAACCGATTTTTTCGCCGTGTTTAACATGGTTACAACCGTTTTTTGAAGGCTCTCTGCGTCAACGCCGTAAACGTTACTGCCGAGTATTTGGCAAATTTTGTCTATCATCGGCTTGCAAATTTCGTCGGCGTCCTTTTCGGTTTCGGCCTTCGCCGCAACCCTCGCCCTAACCTCGCCGTCGCCGCAGTAAAGGGCAACCGTCGGATTTTCGGAGCTTGTAATGTCGCCGAGCATTTCAGCAACCTTAGCCTCGCCGACGCCGAAGATATTAACGTCGTGGGTTACAAGCACGTTTTTCGATAATTTTTTAAGATAGGGCAAAACGCAGTTATCTACCATCGGCTGTAATTCTCGGGGCGGGCCGGGGAGCAGAATAATGTGCTTTCCACCTTCCTCGTACCCGAAACCGCAGGCGGTGCCGCAATCGTTATCGAAAACGGTACAACCGACGGGCAAAATCGCCTGAGCCATATTATTTTCGGTCATTTTTTTGTTTTGTCTTTTAAAATGTGCCGCTATTCTTTCAATTTGGCGCTCATCTAAATATGTTTCAAGTTCCATTTCCTCGCAAACGGCGGCTTTGGTAATGTCGTCGCTTGTCGGGCCTAAACCGCCCGATAAAATAACAACGTCGCTGCGTTCAAAAGCTGTTCTAACCGTTTGACGAAGCCTTGATTTGTTGTCGCCGACCGCCGTAACAAAGTAGCAGTCGATGCCAAGGTCGGCAAGACAGCGAGAAATATACTGCGCGTCGGTGTTTACAACTTCGCCAAGCAAAAGCTCGGTTCCTACCGAAATAATTTCAGCGGTCATGTTCGCTGTCCCGTCCTTTCGTTTCAGTTAATCCATTCGTATACTACGCCGCTTATTGCGCGGTCAATAAGTTGGTCAAAATCAAGCGGGCTTTCCGCCGCCTCAACCGCCTCAACGGTCGGTCTGGTGCGCGGGTGCTTTGGTGTGAACACGGTGCAGCAATCCTCATACGGCTGAACCGATATGTCAAAGGTGTCGATTTTTCGGGAAATTTGGACAATTTCCTCTTTATCCATTCCGATACACGGACGGAAAACCGGCATTGTGCAAACGCTGTCGGTTACGGCAAGGGCGTAAATGGTCTGGCTTGCAACCTGACCTACGCTTTCGCCCGTAATAAGCGCGTGGCAGTTGTTGTTTCTTGCCAATTTGTCGGAAATTTTCATCATGAATCGGCGCATAATAAGCGTAAAATATTCCTCGGGACAATTTTTGCTTATTTCCTCTTGAATTTCGGTGAACGGAACGATAGCAAGCTTAATCGAGCCGCAATATCCCGCAACCTTACCGAGCAATTCCTTAACCTTCATCTCGGCTCTGAGCGAGGTGTACGGCGGAGACGCAAAATGAATTGCGGTAAGCTCAATTCCCCGTTTCGCCATCATGTATGCGGCAACGGGGGAATCAATTCCGCCCGAAATAAGTATAGCCGCTTTGCCTCCCGTGCCGGTAGGCATGCCGCCGGCGCCCGGAATTTGGCCTGCGTGGACGTATGCGCCAAAATCGCGTATTTCAACGTTAACCACAATTTGCGGATTTTTAACGTCAACCTTTAAATGGGGATAAGCCTCAAGCAGCTTTCTGCCCATTTCGGCGGCGATGTCGGGCGACTTTACGGGGAAACGCTTGTCGGCGCGTTTCGCCTCAACCTTAAAGGTGCGTGCGTTTTCAAGCGCTTCTTTAAGATAAGGTACGCCGTTTTCGATAATGGCGTCCATCGTCTTTTCACATTCAAGCGCCCTTGAAAAAGCGGCAATTCCGAAAACTCGGCTGACTCTTACCAACGCGCGGTCAAAGTCAAATTGGTCGTCGTTGGGCTCGATATAAATGGTCGACTGCGCTTTTTTTATTGTGGCCGAGCCATATGGCTTTAATGCGTGGCGAAGATTTTTAATCATAACGTCCTCGAACGAGCTTCGGTTAAGCCCTTTAAGTACAATTTCGCCGTTTTTAATAAGTATAACTTCTTTCATCGCTTGCTCCGTGTAAGTTTATTAAATCCGTCGTTTATTCCCGCTACCAAAGCGTCGATGTCCTCTTTGGTCGAAAATCGGGAAAAGCTGACTCTAATGGCGCTGTCAATTCTTTTATCGCTAAGCCCCATGCTGCGCAAAACGTGACTTTTTTCGCCTTTTGCACAGGCGGAGCCGCTTGAAACGAAAACGCCGCTTCTTTCTAAATGATGTAACATGGTTTCCGAGCGAATACCTTCGCAAGAAAAGTTGAGGATATAGGGAAGTCCGTCGTCGGGCGAGTTAACCGTAACGCCGCCGATTTCGCCGAGCTTTTCTCTTAAATATCGGTTAAGCTCGG